>CAZVSF010000199.1:0-3438 GCA_964630195.1 uncultured Lentisphaeria bacterium | reverse complement strand
AATTACGAATTCCAGATTATGAATTAGGAATTCTAACCCTAGTATCAAAAAGGACTGCGAAGTTGGCTTTCCAACTGCCCGTCTATCGTAGCCAAAAGCGTAGATAGTACTGTCCTGTCAGAGTCTATAGCACAACCGACTCCAAAAGGTGCTTATTAGCCCGAGATATTAGTTGCTGACCCATGAATATCCAAAACGGAAACAATCACAGAAATATAAAATCGTGAATTTGTTTGCATCGCATTCATGGCTTATTATGGCATGCTCACAATAAAAACAGGGAGAAGCACCATGCTAAAGCGTTTTCGATTGGATGAATTGGGCAGTGATGTTAAAACTGAAATTATCGCCGGTATCACCAGCTTTCTGGCAACCATGTATATTATCGTGGTAAACCCCGCTATTTTGAGTGGCACAGGCATGTCATTTACTGCGGTGTTAACCGCCACAATCCTGGTAAGTGCTTTCAGCTCTATTGCCATGGGTATTTATGCGAATAACCCTATCCTTCTGGCACCTGGAATGGGCATCAACGCCTTTTTTACGTATGGGATTGTTCTGGGCATGGGAATTCCCTGGGAAACAGCTCTGGGTGCGGTCTTCCTTTCAGGGATTGTGTTCCTGCTCTTATCAATTTTTAATATTCGTACCATGATCGTCCAGGCTATTCCGACTCAGCTTCGGTACGCCATAGCAGCCGGGATAGGTCTCTTTATTACATTTATTGGATTTAAGAATGCGAATTTTATCGTGGCCAATCCTTCGACACTGGTTGGTCTCGGTGACCTTACACCTGATGTGATCACATTTCTTATTGGATTATTGATCACATCAGTCCTGGTTGTTGCCCGCTATAAAGGTGCGCTCATCATCGGTATTATTATGACAACCATCCTGGCAGTTCCCATTGGTCGCTGGTGGGGGGACGCCAGCTCGATCAACTATGGAACTTCAACCCTGGTCAGTTTCAATGGTGTGTTTGCTGCACCTGATTTTTCATTGCTTTTATCCCTTGATCTTGTGGGTGCCATGAAATTTGCCATGATACCGGTCATATTTGCTTTTCTATTTACTGACATGTTTGATAGTATTTCAACTTTTGTTGGTGTCGCTGAAGCAGGAGATCTCAAGACAGAGGACGGGGAACCTAGAAATATTAAACAATCCCTGATTGTGGATGCCCTTTCTACAACCATTTCAGGGCTACTGGGAACGAGTTCTGGAACCAGCTATATTGAATCAGCGACAGGTATCGAAGAGGGAGGACGTAGTGGGCTTACTGCAGTCACTGCAGGGTTGCTGTTCCTGCCCTTTATGTTTCTATCACCGCTCCTATCCATTATTCCAAGTATCGCCACCGCACCAGCACTGGTACTGGTTGGGGTCTTCATGATGAAGCCGGTTCGAAAAATTGCCTGGAGTGAAATGGATAATGCGATCCCGGCATTTATCGCCATGTTACTTATTCCCCTGACCTTCAGTATTACACAGGGTATTATTTGGGGATTCCTGAGCTGGACCTTTATTAAAATCATACATGGGAAGTATGAAGATGTCTCCCCGATGCTCTGGGGTATAGATGTGTTCGCCGTGCTGGCGCTTATCGCGTAAACAATTTAAAAAGCGAGTTTAAATCATCTTATTACTGCAACTGAGGTGACTTCTTATCAAGGTGTTTTAGACTCACAAAAATCGCCTGTCAACTTTCTGGACGAGGTGAATCATATTTTATATGAGAAGTCTATTTTTTTCCCATGTGATTTACATCAAAATTCTGTTATCATTTCTTTATTCTGTACGAATTGAATGTCCATAGTTACTCATGTATCTTGCGTCGCTAAAATGAGTACAAGCGCATAATAATTTTTTAAGGAGAGAAGATGAAACAGAACCTGAGAAACCGGGAATCCGGCTTTACCCTGATTGAGGTATTAGTCGTTGTTATTATTGTTGCCATTCTGGCTGCGGTAGCTTTCCCGATCTACCAAAACTATGTGAAAGGTGCGTATGCATCTGATGCTCAATCAGCCATCGGGTCCATCTGGAATGCTGCACAAATGTATTATCAAGACAGAGGGGAATGGCCGGATGATGTTGAAGGTCAATTGGAACCAAAATACATCCAGATGAAAAATGCCACGACGCGCCAGTGGGTATTTACAATCATTGGTGGAGGGGATGGAATTTCAGAAATCACAGCATTGAGTACAGAAGAAATGAAGCAGGGCGCTGGCCACGAAGTACGCTTTACGACCGATGATGGTAAATTCACTGGTTACGGCTTCGACGAAGAAGAATAAGCCATATGGCTTCAAAGATAGACCAACTTCTTGGCTACTCACTTGAGAGTGGATCTTCAGATCTGCATTTAAGTGTGGGAGCCATACCCATGGTTCGAATAAACGGAACCATGAGAAAATTAAATCTGCCCATGCTCAGCAAAGAGGAGATGGAGCAGATTGCCGCCGAGGTCATGAATGCAGACCAGCTCAAACGATTTCATGCGCGAAAAGAAATAGATTTCTCGCGTGAGCTTGAGGGGAGAGGTCGTTTCCGAGTGAACTTTTTCAAACAGATCCGCGGTGTCGCCGGTGTGTTTAGAACCATTCCAACTGATATAAAGGGATTTGACGAACTGGATGTTCCACCGGTCCTGGCCAAATTGGCCATGAAGGATAGAGGTCTGATTCTTTTGACGGGTCCAACCGGCTCCGGAAAATCAACGACGCTGGCAGCCATGGTGGATCATATCAATGAAAATCGTGAAGCTCACATCATCACGATCGAAGATCCTGTTGAATATTATCATGAGAGCAAAAATTGTCTGGTGAACCAACGAGAATTGGGAATTTCCACGGATAGTTTTGCAAATGCTCTCCGGTCAGCACTGCGTGAAGATCCTGATGTGATTCTCGTGGGTGAGATGAGAGATCTTGAAACCATCCAATTGGCCTTGACAGCTGCTGAAACAGGGCATCTCGTGATGTCGACCTTACACACCTCCAGTGCTTCCAAGACCATTGATCGTATTATTGATATCTTTCCAGTTGCCCAGAAGGGTCAGGTACGTTCCATGCTTTCGGAAAGTCTCGTGGCTGTCATAGCGCAGAAACTGCTCAAGACCAAGGATGGCAAAGGGCGCGTCCCAGGGTGTGAGATCATGATAGCAAATTCAGCGGTTCGGAACCTCATCCGCGAGGACAAGATCTATCAGATTCCTTCAGTGATTCAGGCAGGTGGTGTTGATGGGATGCAGACGCTGGATCAAGACTTACAGCGTTTGGTTAGCCAGGGCAAAATATCTCGTGCAGCTGCTGCCCAGATCGCAGATAATCCCAAATTATTTGAACAGGGAATCCTATAATTGAACCAGAAGCGGCAGACATGGACACCGGGGAGCTCCCCTGGTTTTACCCTCATCGAAGTGATGGTGGGTAT
>CAZVSF010000198.1:0-5829 GCA_964630195.1 uncultured Lentisphaeria bacterium | reverse complement strand
TAGCCTTCCTTTTGGTCTTCTGTCTCCAGATGTGATGAGCATGGACCTGATTAAAAACAAGCTCATTGTCGGAGGAAGAGCTGGCTTGACCTTTATGGATAGCACTGCATTTGAGTATGATGAGGCTATCACGGATATTGCGTATGATTATTCATTTGTTGCTGATATCGAAACTTCCGGTAATACGATTTATATCATTGGTAGAGGAGGAGTATTCCGTCGAAGCATCAATACTTCGGGCTGGGAAAGAGTCCTGAGTATGGATGATCTTGGGGGAGATCGCATTTATGGGGTTGCAACAGGCAGCGGTGGCAATGTTATGGTGGCTACACAACGAAATGCCTACCTATTTCATGAATCAGGAATGATTCTCAGGACGTTATTTCCTGAAGGACTGGAATGGCCCGTATTTGATATCAGTTTCAAGGATGGCAGATATTACATCTCAAGCTTTTATGGATTATATATCTATGATGAGGAATCATTGAGCTTTATTGGCAGGGTGAATTCTTCTGGAGAATTGCTATCAATTGCCGAGAATGCAGCGGCAGATCCCATCTATGAAAGCGTCTTAGTAGGCAACACCTTGTGGGCAAGTTCCCATCGAGGCATTGTCGAACTGGATCTACTTACCGAAAAGGGGAAGTTCTATCTTTCACCAAACACTCCCTTTAAACCGCGGGGACTCGTTGCCACAGGCAAAAGAATTTGGATTGGAACCGACATCGGATTGCACAGTATGGACTCAAAATCAGGTTCCTGGCGGCATTACACCATGAGTGATGGACTCATAAGCGATTTTGTAACTGACTTGATAGTAAAAGATGGCTATATTTGGGTTGGTACCAACCTGGGATTAACGAGGATAAAGTGGAAAAATCTATATTGAAAATAACATTGTTCAGTCTAACAGTTATCCCACTGCTTTTTGGTTGCGCTGAGCAAAATGTTAATCGAGCAGATGATCTTACTTTGCCCGAATTTTCGTTTATCGGCCTGACTGAACCCCTGGCGGACAAAGAAAATATTCAGGTATCTGTGCATGTTAAAATACCTTATACAGAGCTGCAATTCATTCGCTCTGGTGATGAATATTTAGCGAGATACGAAATTGCTGTAAACCTGGCTGACCAAGACAAGGAACGAATCGCGGGCTCAATCTGGAGCGATTCCTTGCGTCTCACAGAGTACAAGGAAGCACGGAACAGCACCAATACCATTACGACGGTCAAGTCTTTTACTGTGCCCGCCTCAGAGCTAAGCATTAACGTGAGACTCACAGATCTGTATACTAAGAAATCCACGATCCTGAGTGATGTTGTGGATCATTCGAAAATGTATGCAGGCGAATTGTCATTGGGAAATATCATCATCATGGACAATGGGGTCGCCAATAACTCCAAGCTTCTTATGAATGAATCATTTTATGAGATAATTGATACCCTGCGATTTAAAGCCCGGGTGTTGGGTGATCATGATCCTTTCACAATCAACTATGAATTAAGAGTGAAAGATGAAATAAAGGTGAATGAATCGATCATGCTTGATCATTCTGGACCGATTGATTCATTGCTTACTTTTGTTGTACCTCTCACGGACATGCATTATTCAAATTATACAATTTTTCTGACCGCTCAAGATGCAAAAGGGAACAAAGCCGTTACCAAAGCCAATTTCAGGGTTCGAATAAGAGGGGTCAATTTTGATGTTGAGAACATGGACGAAGCTGTTAAACAACTGATCTATCTCGCCAGTAATAAACAAATAAAAGAAATGATGGTTGGTACTGAACTCGAAAAGACCGAAAAATTTAAACAATTTTGGGAAGCTCTGGATCCTACACCTGGAACCCTTAAGAATGAGCTCATGGAAGAATATTATCGCAGAATAGCATTTTCCCTGGAAGCATTTAGTGTGGTTCAGGAGGGTTGGAAAACAGACCGGGGCATGATCTATATCTTATTTGGTCCACCGGACGAAATTCAGCGTGGTCCTTTCGAACTCGATCGCAAACCCTATCAAGTGTGGGAATATTACCATATTGGGAAGCAGTTTGTTTTTATGGATGAGACTGGTTTTGGTGATTTCAGGTTAGCCCAATCCTATCTTGATCAGGGTGACTGGCGTTTCCGCTATTAATATTAAGCCTGATCCTTCATTATTTTATGACCCGAATGAGTACTTTAGCTCCATCCTTCTAAGTCCCTAAAATAAAGACAACAAGCACCAATTAATGAGTGCTATTGTGCAAAAATTTTCTAGATTTTGCATCGCCCCAGAAAAAGTGTTTTTCGGGCAGTTGATAAAGTATTGTTTTCAAAGACCTGAGGGCACTTTTCAGGCACGAGAGGATCGATGGCTACAAAATTTTCAAATTTCAGAAACTGGATGGGCGTTGACATTGCGGTAGATTTGGGAACTGCAAATACACTCATTTATGTTCGTGGTCAAGGTATCGTTCTAAATGAGCCATCAATCGTCGCAAAATCAAAATCAACGGGGAAAGTGATTGCGGTAGGCAACGAGGCCAAAAGAATGGTTGGCAAGGTTCATCAGGAAATTGAAACCATCCGACCCCTGCGTGATGGTGTGATTGCTGATTTCGAAATGGCTGACAGTATGCTGCAGGGTTTTCTAAATAAGCTACCCATTTCAAAGTTAGCCCGACCGCGTATGATCATTTGTGTTCCCTCAGGTATTACAGAAGTTGAGAAACGTGCTGTAAAAGAATCTGCGGAAAGACGTAATGCTCGGGAAGTCTTTCTTATTGAAGAACCGGTGGCAGCTGCCATCGGAATAGGTATCGATATAAGTGAACCTGTTGGAAACATGATTGTTGACATCGGTGGTGGAACGACTGAGATCGCGATCATTGCTCTGAATGGTATTGTGACCAAGGAATCACTTCGAGTTGCCGGAGATGAGATGGATGAAGCCGTTATTCAACATTTTAAACGGGACCATAACCTATTGATTGGTGAGCGTACTGCAGAAAGTATCAAAATGAATGTCGGCTCTGCGCTGCAGGGCACAGACTATAAGCTTTCGGTCAAAGGTCGTAACATGATCGCAGGAATCCCTAAGACCATTGAAGTTTCCAGCTCTGAGATACGAGACGCATTACGTGACACTATCGACCTGATCGTAGATGCAGTTAAAATGTGTCTTGAAAGAACGCCACCTGAGTTGAGTTCCGACCTTCTGGATAGAGGTATTATTCTTACCGGAGGTGGGGCCCTCCTCCAAGGGTTTGACAAACGAATGCGTCTGGAAGTAGATCTTCCTGTCAATGTGGCTGAATATCCTCTCCTTTCTATCGTACAAGGCACTGGCAAAGTTCTTGACAGTATTGAACGTTTTGAGGATGTTCTTTATTGAACCATTCAACCCCTGCATAGGCTAAATCTTGGCATCAAGCGTACCTACGATCTCCCGTTATAAACCCCTGGTCAATCTTGTAGCAGCTGTCACATTATCCCTTTTGATCATCGCTTCAAACGGCAGTCCCGTCATTAACCAGACTCGGGGGCTTGTGCTGGATGCCGCAGCTTATCTGTATGTCCCCATTCAATGGGTGCAGACACTCTTCACAATTGAAAAGGATTATCGGGATCTTCAGCAGCGCCATATCAAGGCGCAAATTGAGATTAATAAATCTCGGACCCTGACCAACGAAAATAAACGTCTCAGGAACTTGTTGGGGTTTAAGGCAGAACGGGAATTTGATGTGATCCCGGCCAACGTCCTATCTGATGTGGGCAGTTACACCATGAATAGTTTGACGGTGGATCAGGGATCTGACGATGGTGTCAGTCTGCTTGCTGGCGTTGTGGATGCCCAGGCCCAACTGGTAGGGAAGATCGTGGCCGTTTCTCCACACACTGCGCTTGTCCAGCTTGTGAGTGATAAAAATTTCAGGGTGTCGGTCAGGGAGATGCGTTCAAGGGACGTCGGCATCCTCAGCTATACCCTCAATACAGGATATGTTATTCAGGATGTTCCCAAGAACGCAGAGGTTATTGCCGGTGATTCTGTGGTCACTTCAGGATTTAGTGACATTTTTCCAGAGCATATTTTTGTGGGATGGGTTTCAGCCATAACCCCTGTCGTTGAAGACTATGTCAAATCGGTGCGGGTTGATCTTGCTACAGACTTTAATCGAATAGAAGAGGTGTTTATCCTCAAATAAGATGCTGAGTATTATAAAATATAGTGTCCTTGGTCTACTCGTCCTCATCTTTCAATGGATGCTCGGTGATATCTTTAGCATATATTCTCACACCCCAAGCTTTCTGGTCATATTTATCATTTATGTAGCTCTGACACATAGCCAGATCCATGCGATATGGCTGGGGTTCTTTCTTGGGTTTATTATCGATGCCCTGACGGGTACTGATATGATGGGCTTAACGGGACTTGCCCTGTCAACTGTTGCTTTCCTTGCAGGTATTTTTCATGGTCGTATCGTGAGGATCCCGGTCATCGTACAGCATTTACTTTATGCTGGCTTTCTTCTGGTCTATTTTATTCTCACGGTCATGATCTCGTTACAGGATTCCCAGTTTGCAACTGGGAACATTGTCTTTCTGATTCTTCTACCAAAAACTTTGTACACATTTACCGTTCTTGCAGGAATATTTATAGTTCTCCGTGTTGGAGCTGAATAATGCTTCAAGGCAGGAATATCGTTGAGGGATGGAGATCTCTCCTCGTTCACGGTCTCCTCGTTCTCCTTTTACTCATCTTATCAGGACGTTATTACTATCTGATGATCGTATTTCATGAGAAATACGCTGAGAAAGCCACTGCAAATCACATCCGTGCCGTTCCCGTATTAGCCTCACGCGGGGTGATCTATGATAGAGCAGGCAATTTGATCGTTGACAACGCACCGAGTTACACCATCTCTGTTATACCCATTGAACTCAAGGATCAACCTGAGTCCCTGGAAAGATTATCCAGTGTCATGGAGATATCCCTGGAGGAGATCAATCGGCGAATCGTCAAGAATAGAAGAGGATCCTTTGCTCCTGCCAAGGTTTTTAGCAGGGTTCCCTTTGAAAAGATTTCTCACCTTCAGGAACATCGTCTTGAATTGATTGGTGTAACCTATAGTATCGAGCCAATTCGAAACTATGTTTCAGATCTGGATCTATCCCATGCTCTGGGATACACAAGAGAGATAAATCGAGATGACTTAAACAGCTTTCCTAAAGAATCAGATTACCAACCGGGTGATCAGGTAGGCTGGAAGGGTCTGGAAAAGTTTTATGAAACAGATTTACACGGTCGCCGGGGATTCAGATATATAGAAGTGAATGCGCTTGGCCAGGAAATAGGTGAAGTTGAGGATCGCACACCCATTAATCCCATTCCTGGCAATGACCTCGTCCTGAGCATTGATTCTTATATTCAGGCAGCAGCAGAACGCGCCCTGGCTGATTCATCAGGATCAGTTATTATCCTGAATCATAAAACCGGTGAAATTCTTGCCTACGCGAGTCGGCCCGGGTATGATCTGGAAATGCTCTCAGGTAGAATTTCATCCAAAGACTGGAACGCTCTGATGCAGGATCCTCGCAAACCGCTCTACGATAGGGGAATACAGGGGCTCTACCCACCCGGCTCATCTGTTAAGCCCCTGGCTGCATTATACTCACTCGAAAATTTTTCTGATGCCCGTGATCGGACTTATATCTGCCGGGGAAGTTATCGCCTGGGCAATCGCTCATTTGGATGTTGGAAAAGATCAGGGCATGGAAAGATGAATTTGCATGATGCGATCCAACAGTCGTGCAATGTCTACTTCTGGAATCTTATTCAGGATAT
>CAZVSF010000197.1:0-5909 GCA_964630195.1 uncultured Lentisphaeria bacterium | reverse complement strand
TACCAGTTAACAAGTAGTTCCCATCAGGCGTGTGAGAAAGTGCTTTAATGACAGCCGCACTCTCAGGTTTTATCGTATCAGAGAAGGCCAACAACCCGATAATTTCCTGACCCTTAAAAACACCTGAAACGATATAACCCTTTTCATAATATTCATTCAGGGTTTTGGAAAAATCAGGGGGACAGGCTTCAGTTGGATCAATTTTCCGGATGCGATATAGCGTACCGTCCAGCTGTCCTTCCAAACCACGACCTGCCTCTTCACCCACATCAGACATTTTCCTTGCGACGAGGGATTCCTTTTTGCCATACTCAACAAGGGTTTTTGCCAGGGGGTGTCGGCTGTGCTGTTCAAGACCCATGGCGATTTGAAGGAAACCCTGGTCACCAGTTGGATATTTATCGATTAATTGGGGTTTGGATTCAGTGATCGTTCCGGTCTTATCAAAAACGAGAGTATCCACTTTGCTCAATAGTTGGAATGCATCGGCCGACTTTATCAAAATGCCCCCTCGCGCGGCAATTCCGCTTCCTACCACCAGCGCCGTCGGTGTCGCCAGACCCAGGGCACAGGGGCAGGCAATGATTAATACGGAGATCATTACGTTAATGGCAAAAGTGAATCCGTATCCCAGGGCAAACCAGGTGATCCCACTCAAAACCGCCAGGACCAGCACAACTGGAACAAAGACTGAGGCAATCTTGTCCACGAGTTTCTGAATCTCAGGCTTCACGCTCTGGGCTTTTTCCACCAGATCAATGATTTGGCCAAACATGGAATTACGGCCAATTTTTTCAGCTCGAATAATCAATGTGGATTGAAGATTTAAGCTGGCCCCAATCACTTTGCTTTCGATGAGTTTTTCCACTGGAAGGGATTCACCACTTATGGAAGATTCATCTACGGAACTGGCGCCTTCGATGACAACACCGTCCACAGGTATTTTTGAGTGGGGATTGACTCGGATCTCATCTCCGAGTTTTACCTCATTCATGGGAAGGGTTGTCCAGCTACCATCCTTTTTCACTTCAGCTTCTGTAGGCATTTGATCCATGAGTCCTGTCAAAGCTTCTGTCGTTTTACCTCTGGCCACCGATTCGAGCCATTTGCCAAAAGTAATAAAGAGCAAAATAGTTCCAGCTGCTTCAAAATACAGAGTTTGGAATCCATTTATCCCCCATTGAAACTGGAGATTCAAGGCAGACACCAGTGAATAGCTATAGGCCGATCCTGTACCCAGGGCCACCAGAGTATCCATGTTGGGTACGCCCATGAGAAGGTGCTTGAATCCTCTTTTATAGTAGCCGAACCCACTCACAACCAGGATGGTGGCCAGCGTCAACTGAATAAGAAGATTGGCTGAAAAGGGGAGGAGGTTCAAATGCAGTACCATATCTGTCATGGCATAGATCAGGAGCGGAATGCCAAAAACAGCCTGGGCTATAAGCAATCGCTTCCAGCTTGTGATGGTACGTTGTTGTCTTTCAACCAGGGAAGAGGCACCCTGAGGCTCCAGCTTGTAGCCCATTTTTGAAACAGCCCGTGTGAAATTTTTGATGGGTATTGATTTTGTGGTGGAGATACTGGCGGATTCAGTCGCCAGGTTAACCGACACTTCCTGGACTCCAGGAACTTGCTTGATGGCTGTTTCAACATTGGTGACGCAGGTTGCACAAGTCATCCCTTCAACATCAAATTGATAGTTGTGTTGTGTGGCGTGAGTCGTGGTGTCAGGTGTTGACATAAATTCTTTCATCTACTTATTCAAGGTGACTAAAATAGGTCTCTCCTGCTACAGAATTAAACCAATTAATTCTTTTTGCCAAGAATATTGGATATGTTCTATGAAAATACTCATGAAAAATACTTTTCCATATTGTGATAAATATTATCAGGATTGCCCTTGATGCCTATTATAAAAATAATTATATCGTAGGATGAAATTATTGAACGTCAAATATATAAGTGTATTGATTTTACTATTGCTCCTTGGAAGTTGCAGTGACATGGGAGAGCCAGAGGTCCTTTTGCCGCTTATTGAGGTTGACTCAACAGATATTGATTTCTCAACAATCACTATTGGTTCACATCAAATACAACACATCCAAATTCTTAATGGTGGCGAAGGCGATTTAAACGGTGAATTGACACTGGTGCAGGACCACACAGCCTATGTTCTTGAGCCTGAAGGCGCTTTCCTGCTCTTGTCAGGCGACACACTAATTCTTGAGTTGACATTCACACCTGACCTGGAAGAGACATACACAGGTCAGGTTCTGATTGATAGTGATGACCCGCTGCATCCTGCGATTGACATTGATCTGCAGGGGATTGGAACACTTTTGCCTGTCCCAGCTCTGACGCTTTCAGGCAGTTCAATTGATTTTGGCAGCATTGTGGGTGCGGGAATTCTTGAGGAGGAACTCACCCTAAGTAGCACGGGCAATGACACACTTCAGATCTCATCCATTACGTTTGACTTGACTGCTTTTAGCACGGATGCTACAACACCATTTGAACTAAGTCCTGGTGAATCCAGTGTGCTGACCATCACATTCCAACCTGAAACTTCAGGTGTGTATAGTGGTCAAATGACCATCCATTCAAACAGCCCATCTACACACCATATTGTGAGTCTCAGTGGGGAAGCAGAAACCGAGATAAGTTATGCAAGTTCCATTCAACCTGTCTTGAATGCCAATTGTACTGGTTGTCACGGGTCAAATGGCGGATTGACTTTAAGCTCATATGCAAATCTTATGGCTGGGACCTCCAACAACGGACCTGTCGTTACAGCAGGGGATGGAGCAAATAGTTTGATTATCAAAAAGCTGAGAGGTGAGGTGGGAGCCCGCATGCCACTGGGACGCGCAGCCCTGGCTGCAGCGACAATTTCCACCATTGAAACGTGGATCGATCAGGGAGCACTCGACAATTGAAAGTACTTATGAAATTCGCGCTGCTTACAATCCTGGTTAATTCACTTGTAGCCGTTCCGCGCTTTGCCTTGATGGAGGAAGTGAATTGCAGCTCCTGTCATTCATTCCAGGGCGGGGGTGCCAATCGAAACGGATATGGCGAGGAGTACGCAAGTGAATCTCTCGTTATCAAGAATTTTTCCCTACCCTGGGAGCATGAGGAAAGCGAATCACCCATTTATTTTGGCATGGATACCCGCTATCAAATGATTGCACAAGCTGATAGGGATCTTCGGCAATTCCCCATGCAGCTTGCATTATATGCCGGTGCTGAGCTTGGGAGCTTTATCGCCCATGCTGAAGTCTCCAGAATTTCTGACGAGTTCAGACTGTCAGGTGGTATTCGTTATGAAGGTCTACCACTGGATACCTGGGTTGGGGTGACCAGGGCTTTGCCCGTTCTGGGGTGGAGGATCGATGATCATAGCATTTTCACCAGGGGTGGCAACCTGACGCTCCAAGGATTGCCTCAAGAAGGGATGCCCTATACGCCGTTTTTGGAGTCGCCTGAATTTGTGGTAATAGGGAGTGCTCCCATTCCAGGCATAGACGTGACCCTCATGGCTGGTACACCCTTCATAAAACCTGAGCTTACCCGCGACGGAAACATTTTTTCAGCAGCAAAAGTAAACTATTTATATTACGGAGATCTTTTCTCTGCTCAATTTGGTATTGCCTATATCGATGAAAATAAGTTGATCAATGCCAGTGTTGCCAGCTGGGGAGTATCCAGCCACGGTCTGGTATGGCTGGGTGAATGGGCGCAAATGAGTGGGTGGATACAATCAGACATCACCAATATGGCAACATTTCACCAATTGAGCTATCGATTATTCCAGGGACTTGATATTGTCGGTCGCTATGAATTTTTTGACCCGGATATAGACCTTAGCACAGGTGCCATTCAGAGAACCAGTCTGGGTCTTGAGTTTTTTCCGACGCGAGGTATAGAGCTTAAATTAAGTTATCGCACCAGCATACTGGATTTACCTGATTCGAATCCAGATCCAGTATCACAAATCTTAGGTCAGATTCACTTCTATTTGTAAATCATCCATTTTTCATGGTTTGAATGGTTGGTCCAGAAGTAAGGAGTAAATTATTTCTGTAGCGAGATGCGGGGTTCGTTACTTTGATTACTGATCTCACCGATAATACAGGCCTCGGATACACCATTTTCACGCAGATCAGCAATAAAATCCTGAGCTTCCTCCTGAGGAAGGCTAAGGAGTAACCCACCAGAAGTTTGGGGATCGACTACCAATAATTCTTCCAGCTTGCTGACGCCTGACCCCACCGCGATACGCGGTTTATAAAATTTTTGATTGTTGCGGAGTCCGCCTGGAATGACCTTCTGCTCAGCATATTTAAAGGTTCCCGGTAAAACGGGAAGCCTGTCAATGAAGATCTTAGCATCCATAAAGCTTGCGTCCAGCATTTCAAGGAGATGTCCCACAAGACCATAGCCCGTGATATCCGTCATGGCGCGTACAGAATATTTCGGAACCACATCGGCGGCATATTTATTCAGCTTCACCATACTACTGATCATGGTGTCGAGTTCATCTTTTAAAATAAGCTTACGTTTCAGAGCGGTCGCAACAATTCCGGTTCCGAGCGCTTTGGTGAGGACCAAAGCATCTCCAGGCCTGGCACCCCCATTTGAGATCAACTTATCTGGATGCACCACCCCTGTGACTGATAGACCATATTTGAGTTCATCATCTTTTATGGAATGTCCACCGGCAAGTACGGCACCAGCCTCACTGATCTTACTCAATCCACCTCTCAGAATATCTCGTAGTATAGAATTGTCCATATCATCAACGGGGAAGGCGACAATATTCAATGCTGTGACAGGTCGAGCGCCCATGGCGTACAGGTCGCTAAAGGCATTTGCGGCTGTGATCTGTCCAAAAGTGAATGGGTCATCCACAATTGGCGTAAAGAAATCCAGGGATTGGACCATAGCAATTTCTTCACTCAATTTGTAAACTGAGCTATCATCACGATGATCAATTCCTACGAGCAGGTCGGGATGAGATGGAATATCTATCCCGCAGAGTATATCGTCCAGGTCCCCTGGACCAATTTTACCTGCTCAGCCAGCGGCCTTGACTTTTGCGGTCAGATTTATTTCTAGACTTTTTGTCATCTTTTAAAATTAAGCGTGGCATGTGAACTGCCAATGGCAAAAGCAAATTGAATGGAATTGTTTTAGTATTGATATCCCTGGTCCACTGTCCTATGATTGGAGATGCAGTACTTTCTAAAAACACTTATCCTGACCACATCGCTTCTGCTCATCTGTTCAAATTGCTCCCGGCAGTCTCATGGGTCATCAGCAGAGATCATGTATTTCATTTTGATCGACAGATTCGTTGATGGTAATCCCGGCAACAATGAGGGGAGCAATTCAGATAGTTATGACCCGTATAATGGCTCTGACCCTGAAAGCCTCAAACACTATCAGGGAGGTGACCTCGCAGGAATCAGAGCCTCTCTGGATAGTTTAAAGGCCATGGGAATCACCATGATCTGGATATCACCATTTCTGGATAACTCCAATACTGACTACGTGGGTTGGTGGCCATATCATGGATATCACCCAATTAATTTTTATAAAGTAGATGAACATTTTGGGACTCTGGAAGATTTGAAGGCACTGGTCGAAGCCTGCCACCAGAGAGGCATGAAGATTATTTTCGATATGCCCTTTAATCAAACGGCTGCTGATCATCCCTGGGTGTTGGATAGCACAAAAAGCAGCTGGTTCCACAGTGATGAGAATGGCGAACCCTACCAGATCAAGGATTGGCAGGATCAGGAACAAATAGAACGAGGGGAGCTGCATGGATTACCGGATCTGGCGCAAGAAAACCCGGAGGTTGCCAGCTATCTATATGATGTTTCAAAGTATTGGATTGACCA
>CAZVSF010000196.1:0-5974 GCA_964630195.1 uncultured Lentisphaeria bacterium | reverse complement strand
AACATCTTCACAACGTCATATTTGGATCCAGCCTGTAATCTGGCAAGATAAACACCGGTGGAAATTTGTATGCCTGAATCATCCAACCCGTCCCATTTGACTTGATGCCAACCAGGCCCTTGTATACCTAAATCAAATGACTTTATACCCCGACCTTGAATATCATAAATGATCAGGGATGCTGGCTCAGAGGCAGGGAGATGATAACGCAAACTCGTGCTGGGGTTAAAGGGGTTGGGAAAATTCTGGGACAAAACAAACTCATCCGGTAACGCGGAAAAAGTTTCGTCAATATGGGTAATATTTTGATTGGCGGCATTGAACGTGGGCGCCATCCGTCCAAAAAGTCCAACCCCATCTGGATAACGTCCATAGGATGAATCATCCACTTGCTCAGAAAAAGTAATTTCATTGACCAGCGTTGTATCGGCATTCAATAAATAGAGGGTTTCGCCTGAAGCAGACAGCTTGAAATTGGCATGCAGACCCACTTGTTCTTCATCATTGTCTGCCCAGATCATAAGAAAATCATGGGCTGCGATGGATGTATCGGGAAAGCGCCATTGGGTTAGATCGCTGCCATCGTCCGACATAAAATATCCTTCGAGAGATATATCTGCTCCTGTATTATTGTACAGTTCGATCCAGTCGTCGAATTCTCCATCCTGATCGGCAACTGTCGTTTCATTGGCAGCCAGAAATTCATTGATGACCACATCTGAGATCACCGAAATAGTGAAAAATTCACGCTCAGCGTGTTCCGGCAGAAAAGCGCCTGCATTACTATTCTCAGCATAAAAATAATACTGTACTTCTGAGTTGAATACGACCTCAGTGCTGGCATAGATATTATCATCAGCCAAGCCATCACCGTGTAAACCATCATCAAACATCTCCAGACTCTGAAATGCCCGGGAAACACTTTCGCGATAACGCAGGAAAACAGATGAGGCGTTGACAACACTCACCTGAAAGTGAAGAGATGTATCTGTTGAGACCTGCGTGGGTGTGCCTTCAACTTCAAATATTTCTGGAGCCTGGGCAGTAAGATCAGACAAGCCCATCAGAAATGCTGCCCTGGTTTCCATCAGTTCGGTTATTCCAACAACTGATTGTCCAGGAGGTGGACCCCCACCGCCCACACTGTTGTTAATATTGCTTAGAAAATTTGCATACGTATAAAACTTGTTTGGATCAGCCTGGACCTCGGCATCAATGATATCCTGAATCGTCTGAGCCCGATCAGAATACCAGCCATTCAGGATGAGTTCATTGAGCATGGTTTTCAGGTGAGCCACATACATCTTCCTGTATTGGGGATCAATCAGAACCTTGCTGATAATGGGGTAGCTGCTTTCAGTAAGATTTACAAAAGGACTGAGTCGCTGCAGTTGATAGGTATTCAATTGTCCTGTGGTCTGCAGATTTGTAAATACACCAAAGCATTCATTCAAATCCCATGGGATGGAATTAAAACGTCCCAGGTCATCCTGGAAGAGATAATAATTTTGAGGATTGTTAATGGGACCATCCAGATTGACCAGTAAATTTTGAAAACCAAGAAACCAGAGATGTTCATCGATATTCAGGACATTTTCAACATGATCGGTAGTGTTGTTCAAGGTGTCAAGGAATTCCACCAGCTCACCCCAGCCTTCATCTGACTCAAGAGCGTATTTACTGAAATAGCTGCTGGAGTCTGCACCAAAATATTCCCAGACACCCCCCATACTGCCAGGTGGCAGACCACCGGCAATTTCACCCTTGATGCGGGCATTCCCGCCACTACCGAAATGACTGCGCATAAAGTATTTGTCCACATCCTGAACACTGGTATAGAGCCCCAGATAAGTGCCGTTGATAGTCACTCTGGCAAAATTAGCCTGGCTGGCAGGAAAATATTTACGGGCAATTTCATAGCCCAGCGTTTCGCGGACAAAACTGGGATCCTTAAAAACATTTGCTAGTTTCAGGGTTCCATAGCCTTCGATCTTCTGGTCATCTATGATATAGTCCAGTTTGATGTTCAAGGGATTCTTCACCTGGTTTGCCCGGTAACTACTGTTTCCTTTATAACGCACACCAATACTGTCATAGACAACACCATTGATAGCAACTGAGCCCATGAGACGATCTTCATTGCCTGCACTGACCAGATTATCCAGCAGATTATCCCAATTGGATTCCTGGAAACTGATTTCAATGTTATTAATGGTATTGATATCATAAAAGTCCTGACCCATCGCCCAGCTTGAAAGGAATAGAATGATGCATGCGCTGATACCGGGTTTTTTCATAATGACATATTGCCCTAATATTTGATCTGTGAATTATCTGTCTTTGGGTGGTGGCGCTCCAGGACCCACCCCCTGATCGGGTGGAGGCAGTCTTCCATCTCGAGCCTGACCATCAGGATGAGGAGGTCTTCCCTCTGGACGTGGGCCTTTTTGAGGTGGCGGTTGAGTGCCGCCTCGTGTGAGTTCTCTGGCTAATTCCTTCAAGCGTCCCTGCTGCACTGGCGTACAAATCTCATTGAGTTTTGCAAAATGTGCATAAAGTGCGTAGTCCATCTGCGCATGAATATCAGCTGTATTTTGGGTCAGTTCTTTCACACGATCTGAATCTTTATCAGGATTAAATGCTTCTGAAATAAGTAGCTCAAGCGAATCATTCATTTTATCTAAGATCGGATGAACCGAATCGAAATGCTGCTTTCTGATGGCATGGAATGCCTCAACCTGAGATTCAGATAAATTCAACTCCGTCTGCAGAAATGCTTCCAGCCCCGGCCTGGGTGTCTGGTTGTCTGGAAATGGTGGCTTTTGAATGATCATGCTGGTGATGAGAGCTAGATTCAAGATGACCAGGATTGCCACAGCAATCTGCATCATTCGACGTTCTTTAATCATATCTAACATTTGTTCATTCTCCACTTTCACTTAATAAATACGTGTCTGAATAATTGAGTCCATACTGACTCGACAGAGACTCCAGATAGTTTGTTGATCCAGAGGAAACACTTTCAGTGGGCATGGATATCCAGACCATCATCAGAATATTGAGGGCCACCAGACCGAGCAGCATTCCTGGCTTCAGTACCGCTGCAAACCAGGAAATCTTGTCTGGACTTTTGTCGGACTGTCCCTGCCTGATTTTGTTTGTCAAGCGTTCATAAAACCAGGGATCCATTTCTGGTGGCACATCGGTTTTGAAAGCCTTCAAAGTCTTTTCAATTTGTTTTTCACTTCTGTTCTGTTTTGTCATTATAACCTCGCTATACCAGGACTTTTACCCTGTCTAAGTCCTGGAATAATATTTTGTCAGGTGTTTCTTTAAATTTTTGCGTCCCCGATGCAGCAAGCCTTCTACTGCTGACACAGTTGTTTGCAACACATCAGCAATTTCCTGGTTGCTGTAATCCTCGTAATTACTCATGGTGATGGCAACACGCTGATTTTCAGGTAGCTTCCCGACGGCCCATGCCAGAATCTCTTTTTGATCTGCTGCCATAAAATCTCCCTCGGGTGTACGATCCGATGGTATGTCTATCTCACCAGCCTCACTCCCAATTCCCAGAATGGACTTGACCGAACCGAGACGTCGCTTTCTGTTCTGCCTGCGCAAAAAATCAAGACTTTTGGTCACTGCAATGCGGTATATCCAGGTTGAGAGTTTTGCATCTCCTCGAAAGTCTTCAATTGATTTATAAACCTGGATAAAGACATCCTGGCTCACATCCTGGGCATCTTCTTTTGATCTCAAAAAGCGATAACAGGTACTATAAACCCGTTGCTGATGGGAGTTTACAATTTCGCGGAATTCGCGTTCTGATCTGATCGCGGTTTGTCTTTGCACAAAAGTCCTGAATTTTATTCAATATAGGATCAGCAATCCTTGCAACCACCCTATGATTTCCTCTTGTCAATTCACCCTGCACCACTGTGACGCCATTTCTTTTCAAACCTTGTGCAAATTTTAAAAAAAAGAAAAAGTGCAAGGTTTGGAAAGCAGGAGCGTCTCAAATAGCGACAACAACATTATGGTCATCATTGGCCGAAAGGAGTAAAAAATGAATCGTAACAATATCAAAAGAAACTTGCTCATCCCGATCGGTTTCCTCCTGATCACTGCAACACTCAGTGCACAACCACGGGGTGAAAAACAGGGACCCCCTCCGATTCCAAATGATGCTGAAGTAACCAGAATGGTTAATGAAATGAGCAGTACATTAAAGCTTTCCGAAAACCAGGAGAGGCAAATAATGGAACTCTATATTTCTCACTTCAATGAGGTGAGAACACAGATGAGGAGTGCTCAAAAATCACGGGAAAAAGACAGAGAAAGCATGGAGGCTTTGCGGTCTCAGCTTGAAAACCAGGTAAAATCTGTGTTGACCAAAAAGCAGATCAAAGCTTTTGAGAAGTTCGAAAAAGATCACAGACCTCCCCAACATGGTCAGAGACCACCCCGTAAATAACAATAGCGGCTCGATTGAAATATCATTTGGATGATTAGATTAATCGAGAAGACAATAGACAGGATATATTATGAAACCACCATCAAAAACATTGTTGCGAATCTCACTCCATCTGTTCATGAGCATGTTACTGACCCTGGGGCTTCAGGCTCAGACCTACAAGATCGTGGATACAGGACAAACCACCTTTTACGATAATCAAGAGGAGATCGCGACCCCGACTATGGGTGAGTCCTTTTATGGTCAGGATGCAACATTCAGTAGCCATCAAGCTGATTACACTGACAATGGTGATGGTACAGTTACGGATAATGTCACTGGACTCATGTGGCAGCAAAGTGCTGACCTGACAGGAGATGGTGTCATCAACATTGATGACAAATTGAGCCATGCCGAAGCACTGGCGGGGGTGGACACTTTCAGTCTGGGGGGATACACAGACTGGCGTCTTCCCACCATCAAGGAAGCTTATTCTCTATTTATGTTTACTGGAGAGGATCCCAGTGGGTATAGCGGAACAGACACCGAAGGTTTGACTCCTTTTGTCAATACTGATTTCTTTGATGTGGATTATGGTGACACAGATGCCGGGGAACGCATCATCGATGGTCAATTTGCCAGTAGTACCGTGTATGTGGGGACAACCATGGGTGGCGATTCCACCATGTTCGGAGTGAATTTTGTGGATGGTCGCATCAAGGGTTATCCCATGGGACCCATGCCAGGGCAGACAGAGGACAAACAATTCTACGTCCTCTATGTTCGCGGCAACCAAGCCTATGGTATCAATGATTTTGTAGATAACAATGATGGTACTGTCAGTGATGAGGCAACTGGACTCATGTGGATGCAGGATGACAGTCAAACCGGTATGGACTGGGAAGCTGCGCTGGCATACGCCCAAACCAAAAATGCTGAGAATTATCTGGGATACAATGATTGGCGGGTACCAGATGCCAAGGAACTTCATAGTATTCTCGACTATTCGCGTTCACCCCAAACTACCAATTCCGCTGCCATCGACCCCGTTTTTGACTGCACTGTCATTAGCGATGAAGGCGACAATGACAACTATCCTTTCTACTGGACCAGCTCGACCCATGCCAACATGCAAAATGGTGCCTGGGCTGCTTATATATGTTTTGGCGAGGCACTGGGTTTTATGGAGGAGCCCTTCCCCCCATTCAATGTATCCCTTCTGGATGTTCATGGCGCGGGTGCGCAGCGGAGCGACCCTAAAACCGGATCAGCAGATGACTATCCACAGGGACATGGTCCCCAGGGCGATGTGGTTCGCATCGACAACTTTGTCAGATTGGTTCGAGATATGGATACCTCAACAGGTCTGGATGACGGACTGGAAAGTGTCTCGCCAGAAACTTTTTCTCTTGAGCATAACTACCCCAACCCCTTTAATCCTGAGACCACTTTGGAATACAGCCTATCCCCACCAGCCGATATCAATATGACCCTCTATGATAGCCGCGGGCCGGCTGC
>CAZVSF010000195.1:2436-6024 GCA_964630195.1 uncultured Lentisphaeria bacterium | reverse complement strand
TGTTGGATTACAACTTGACCCTTAAAGGGCTGGTCAAGGCAGGCCATTGGCCTTTTGCAATATTTCGCGTGCCCTTGAACACCAGATACGAATATTTCCCATAATGGGGAATCAGCTGACCAATTCGTGGCAATGACCCCATGTCACTGGAGATTATCACCAGCATTTTAGCTGCGATTTCTTCTTCATCAGAGCTTAGAACAAATGTATGCCCTTCCCTTGGAAAAGATTCGCCCTTTATGGTGATACTGGTTTCATCCATCTGGATCAGCTTGGACAGTTCCTGGGGTAGCTGGGTCGGGTTCAGAGCAAAGATGGCATAATTGCCTTCCATGCCAACAGACACAGCATCCCCGACTGCTGCCGGTGTAATATCCCCTTCGGTCAGCTCATCGCCAAATTGCTTCAAGGCATCTTTTTCGCCAGCCTTATAATACCAGAAATGCTTTTCCTGGGCACCCATGGCTGCTGCCACCGTCGCCTCAATTTCCTGGGGATATAGATGCCGGAATAGATCGTAGTCTGGGTCCAGCTCAAATGCTGTGGCCCTGCCATTCACCGTGTAGGTGAATGTGGCTTCAGCTTCATTGAGCCCAACCTGAGCGTCCTGACCCTCAACACCAATAAATTTGACTGGAATTTGAAGTTTGTACAGTTCTGGGTCTGACTGGGTAACTTTGAACTTCACACGGGTCTTGTCGTCTTTATAGTTTAACTCCAGGAGCTCCACTTGAATCTTTGCTGCTCCAATCCGATCTACCCATTGTGGAATGATATAACTGAGATCTTTCCCCGAAGTTTTTTCGTAAGCTTTGATCCATTTCTCCCAGGAAACCTTTTGACCTTTATTACCAGCATAGACATCCCTCCAGGCCTGGAAGAAGGCATCTTCGCCGATGATCTCCTCGATCATATGGAAGATCATCATGGTCTTGTTGTAGCCAATGGTGCGACTTTCAGCGTTGTGCCGGGCTTCAAATTCACGCACAGGGAACTCATTCTCCTCGTTTACATAGTTTTTATATTGCTTGAGAATGTCCTTGCGATAATCTCGGGCGCTGGCAGGTCCACGTTCCAGCTTATAACGATAATCGGCACCGTATACGGTCAAGCCCTCACACCAGTTGCCATTTTCATAGTCCACATAAATGCTGTTTCCCCACCAGTTGTGCAGGACTTCGTGTCCCAGGGAGGTCATGACAATAAAGGGCAGGCGAATGACCTGCTGACCCAACAAAGTCCAGGCCGGCATACCGTATCCTGTTGGGAAAAAATTCTCAGCCACTGTAAATCGCTTATATGGATAATTACCAATCAGCTCAGAATACATGTTCACATACTCAACGGTTGCTGGCAAATAGGTCTCAAAGAGACTGGTATCTTCTTCAAAGAAGTAACAGTAGACATCCACCTCTCCTGCCTCTCCCGCCTTGGCATGTTTGACCACAAAGGGGGCTGCCATGAACATGAGACCATCAGATTTATAGGGGTTCTTCCAGCTCTGGATCTTTGTTTCGCCTGAGCTGACACTGGCCAGGCTGTTACCGTCAGCAATGGATTCCCAGTCTGAGGGAATGCTGGCGGTTACTTCAAAACTCATCAATCCATCATCGCCTCTGGGATAATAGTAGGCACTTGGGCTGAAATAGGCACCCTTCTCCAGAATCGTGCCCGTGACTTCCCGACCCACATTCTGGTTGGAAAATTTCACATCCTCTACATCTGCATCAAATGTGGCAATATAATTTATGGAAAAGCTCGTCTTTTCGGTTCTGTCATGCTCAAAAAGCACCCATAAAGCCGATTCTGGTGGGTCTAGCTCTTGAATTTTTTGAGCTAATTCAGAATCTTGCTCTTTCACGTTGCTTGAATCCAGCACTATCAGATTGGGTGAGACGCCCCGGATCATCAGTTTCGAAATTTCAGAATTTGCTGCCAGATATAGCAGGTTTGCTCCTTTCTTCACCTCGATTTGCCCCCTGTCTGAGAAGCTTGCCGTCTGATTTTCCACATTTATGCTAAAATCTATTTTGTGACTAAGAAAGGTGACCTCGCTGGTTCCTCCAGCGTCACAATTCAGGAGGAGCGTGAAAATCAGCATGCTGGTAATGATGCGAATTATGTATTTCATGTCTTACCTCACTACTATTGAAATAGCGTTTTCTGCTGATAGATATTTATCAGCAACCCGGTTTACATCTTCCAGGGTTACAGCACCCAGGGCTTCCAGAAAAGTCTGGTCATGATTCATGTCATTTTCAAAATAGAGGGAAGTGCCTAAATAGTAAGCTTGATTGATGCTGGACAAACGGCGAAACATCATGCGCCCCAGGTACATATTGATGGTTTTTTTGACATCATTTTCACTGAGCTGCCCCACTGTCTTTTTGCTCATAAGGGTTTCAAACTGTGGCAGTAATACTTCTGCATTTTGAGGACGCGTCCCCAGACTTATATAGAAAAGGGCTTTGTTGTCACGAACCTTTGCAGTGGCTGTCATGCGATATGCCATGCCCTGTTTTTCCCGCACATCAAAGGTGATCTTGTCTGAAAGAATCAGCCCAAGTGCTTGAAGTGCCGCTTTGTCGCCGGGATCAATATCTTTTACAAAACCCCAGAAGAGATAGGAGCGTTCGCCGCCACCTGGCAGATCTATCTGTACCGGTGATTCCTGTTTTTGATAGACCTTGTCCGTCAGTGGAAAGGTCTTTGAGCTGCCGCGCACACCTGTGAGCAAAAGCTTTGAGACCGTCTTTTCGGGTTGGGGCGATACCACACTGACCACTCGATTTTCTGGCTTGAAATAAACGGAAGCAAACTTTAGGAGGCTTTCATAGGTAAGGGTTTTGTTGTTTTCTTTCACACTTGCACCATAGAGGGTTGAATCTACCAGACTATCAAAAAGGTTCTTGGCCTTGTCCTTTCCTCCATGCATCATGGACTGTGAAAACTTCCCCTGAGCGATCTTGAATTCTTCAGCTGTGGGCACAAATCCATTCATTTCTGTATTCAGGAATTGAATGGTTCCAGCCACATCGTTGGCCAGACCTTCCACGCGGATATAACCAAAGTCAGGATGTAGATAGATATTATCCATGGGTATCCAGGGGTTGTCATTGACAGTGAACTTCAAGCCAAATTTCTGGCTCTCCGCCAATTTCTCCGTGCTCTGCATGCGCTGCCCAAAACAGTCATGGAGATATTTTGCTGCGTCCTTGCCATACAGCGCTTCATAACCAGCTTTGTATTTGAATAAATAATGGATGGCCAGGAGTTCGGAACCTGGATTCTGCCTTACGACCAGACCCATGCCTTTTTCAGGAGACTGGACCAGGGTTGTCTTTATTTCCCCGGCTGCCCCAGCCGATTCTGAGCTCTGGGCATGATGAAATATTATGGAGGACTCCATCCTCAATCTAAACCGCTTCAGGCTGGCAGCTGCCTGATCATAGTCATCGGCTGTAGGTAGATCCAGAACCCCATCGATTCCCGAGACGGCCAGATCGAAAGAATTATAAATGCCGAACATGTGCGGTTTTTCAACATTTTGAAGAAAGGCTGTTTTTCCTTTGGTTGCCAGTGAGGCCA
>CAZVSF010000195.1:0-2336 GCA_964630195.1 uncultured Lentisphaeria bacterium | reverse complement strand
GGTTTTTCAACATTTTGAAGAAAGGCTGTTTTTCCTTTGGTTGCCAGTGAGGCCAGGGTGCTGGGGGCAATCCTGAATTTCGCCTTGGCAATGAGCTTTGTCAGATCTTCGCTGATCTTCTGGACCATCTCTTCATTCTTTAAATTTAACTTCACTTCGACATAGTTGGCGATAGGGCTGCTGTGAATTTCAGCAGATAATCCATCCACATTGTTGGGCCAGGTCGTTTTAAGTTCCGTCTCGATCCGTGTCAGGTTGTCCTCTAAAGCCATATCCAGAAGCTCTAGAAAGCCCTGTGGGTAAGACTCGCCAATCCTGTATATCTGGTGGAGCGTGGGTACTTCACCGGAATAATATCGATCCAGCCAAACAGGTTTTTCAAGGGGAGTAACCTGTGGCTTGGTCATGCCCGTTTTCAGAATAGTGTCTGTAGGCCGATAAATGGACCCTGGTGCGGCAGCACCATAAATGCGATTGATCTCATCCAGCATGCTGGCTGAATCAAAGTTTCCAATAGCACTTAAGATCATATTGTTGGGTCGATAGGTCGATGCGTAATAACGATTGACAGCATCGCGGGTCATGTGCTGTATTGTGGCATAAGTTCCCAGGGTAGGCAAAGATAGGGAGTGTCCTTTGTACAGCTCGGCAGACAGATTGTATTCCATCTGGGTGCCTGGTTTTGATAGACTCTGGGCGATCTCCTCGAGAACAATGCCCTTTTCTTTTTCAAATTTTTCTGCAGGCAGAATGGAGTTGAACAGCATATCAGCCTGGATCTCCATACCGGCAGTCTTGTGTTCTGCAGGCATGACCATCATGAAATTTGTATAATAATCACCTGTGTTGGCATTGTTGTAGCCACCGATGAGGTCTGTATCATCATAGAGCTCCCGCTGTGTCCGGGTGGTCGTGCCATTAAAGAGCAAATGCTCCAGCATATGGCTCATACCACTGGTTTCATAGGTTTCGTAGGCTGAGCCAGTTTTGATGATCACATTGACACCCACCATGGGCAGGGCCTTGTTCTCAATAAGCAGAACTTCCATCCCGTTGTTGAGTTTATGTACTGAAACCCCTGGTTGTGCAGCCAGCCCCAATGAGATGAAGAGAATAAAGGGGATAAGGGATATTGTTTTTTTCATCTGTGACTTCTTTCTGAGTTTTTATGTCTTTATCGCTGACAATTTCGGACGGGAAGGGTCGAGTACAAGTTTTTCATCATGAAATACATCGTAATATCTATTGCCCTCATTCTGAGGTGTCACACTGAGCCTGTCGAAGTGTTCTGAAAGGATGGATATTTCCATAATAAATGTCGCACTTCGAGACGCCGCTTAGCGGTTTCAGCCGCAGTGTGACAAGGCTAAGATTTAGGTTCTGCTTAACAGAACCTGGGCATCCATGTCTGGGGCAGATTTTAACCCTAAAAGATCAAGGATGGTGATGCCTACATCAGACAGACACCCATCAGATAGTTTTATATCATCCTGAGGATTGCGGCTCATATAGAAGAGCTCAACCGGGTTCAGGCTGTGACTGGTTCTCACTTCACCTGTCTCATAATCCAGCATCTGGTCCACATTGCCATGGTCAGCCGTCATCAGGATCTGACCATCCTTTTCCAGGATGGCGGGAATGACCTTACCCAGACATTCGTCAATGACCTCAACGGCTTTCACGCCGGCATCAAAATTTCCGGTATGTCCTACCATATCGCCGTTGGCATAATTCACCATGATAAAATCGTATTTATCCTCATCAAGTTTTTGCAGCAGACTATCGGTCACACGATAGGCTTCCATTTCAGGGTGATCAGCAAAACTGGCTGGATCAAAACGCCCTTTCAGCTCCTCACGGTCTTCATTTTTATAGGCGGTGGTCAACTTGCCGTTAAAAAAACTGGTGACATGGGGAAACTTCTGTGTTTCTGCCATACGCAACTGATGCAAGCCTGCCTCGGCAATGATCTGACCCACCGTCACTGAAGGTGTATCATCATCCCCACCGTCATCGGCCAGGAGATAGTTCTGAAATCCATCGTAATACGCTGTCATCCCGGCGTAAATGATATCCAATTTGGCTTTGGGGGTGCCTGGATAGTCTTGAGTGGTAAAGGCAAGGGTCAGTTGAGTTGCGCGATCCTGACGATAGTTCGTGTGCAGCACAACATCGCCATCATGGATCCCGCTATACCCCTCCATGACAAAGGGCTCGATATATTCATCAAACATAGCTTCGCCACTTGGGGTTTTATCCTGCTCCCAGGAGTTTCTGATCGCCTCAGCGGCTGAGGTCATGTGACGACCCCTGGCTGAAACGATGCAGTCATAGGC
>CAZVSF010000194.1:4140-6025 GCA_964630195.1 uncultured Lentisphaeria bacterium | reverse complement strand
CAGAACTGTAAAAGATGAAGAAGATATCGCGCAGTTTGAAGTATAAATGGTATTACTTCGATTAAAATACAAAATCAAAATTTATGGTTGGCATGAATGGCAATAAGACAAAGGTTCTGTCCTGTATATTATTTGTCACCCAACTTCCTTCATCAAAATCAAGATTCTTCCGGTTCGTGAGATTAATGAGTTTTAAGCTGACTTTCCCTGCCACGCGTTCCCAGGAGACCTCCCGATAAAACGAAAAATCCAATCTGTGGTAAGCAGTTGACCAATCCCAGGACTGATTGGCATCCATATAGCGTTTGCCTGATGCCAGGGAAAAATCCATTTTGTAACCCATTTTATCTCTGAATTTTCCATCAAGTGTGAGATAGAATTCATGTTGCCTGTGTCCGGGGAGCAGATTCTTAACTCCAGCTGTGTCTGTGAGAGTCGCTTTTGAAAATCTGTATTTTGCCAGACTTCTAAAACCAGGCGTCAGCTTTTCCAGGGAAATATTAAGACCACTTATCTGCCCACCATCATAGCTGGTAAGCCATTTGTCCTGACCGGAGAAATCACCCTGCCAGCTCGAATCGATGAGGGTCGGGTTCTCAAGCAGGTGTGTAAATAAATCAGCTGACAGATCATAGCCAATCCTGGGCATGAGATTAGCGCCAATACTAATGCCAAGTTCACCCGGCATTGGAAGTGTTTTGTCCACAGGGATGAGGATATCAAAGAGAGGTTGGCTGAGAGTGTTCGAAAGCGAGACCTCTCGGTTCGTAGGCGTGGACTGAACAACAGAAAAATAAGCCGCATAAATGTTGGATGGTTCCCAATCAATACGCAGGCTCGGATTCACCGAGAGATTCTCAGCGAAGGAAGTATAAACGGTCTGCAATCCTAGATCTGTGGAAATATTATAGGGTAGCGTATAACGATACCCCGCCTTGGCTTTGAAAATCATTCCGTTGACATCTCTCAGGGCAGAGGAATCAACATAAGCTAGATCTGAGTTTAAAAGATCAAGACTCATGCCAGCAGAAACCATATTGTTACCCCCCAGGAAATACTCTGCATGTGATGATACTCCGTAGGTGTTGAGCGCATTTGTAAAATCACCATTCAGATCCATGGACCGACCAAGGGGTATTTGATCAGCTCTTAAGAAGGTGTGATAGGTCTTTCCATAAATATTGGTCAGGGTTGCAATTCGCGGGCTGAATCGATGTTGAATTCGGGCCGAGAGAAAGCTGTTATACCAGCTGGAATGGGCACTGCGACCCTGCCTGCCCAGCCAGTGTAATTTGTCAAAGGTGAGATACATGTTGCCTGATATTTTTGTATTTTCACTTATGTCAAAGGTGACTTTTCCATTCAAGTCATAGAAATAGTAATCTGGTCTGAATTTTCTATAGACACTATCTGACTGAGTTGTGCTTAACGAGTATATCGCATCAAAATCCACACGCCGACCTGAAAAATACCATGACCCTCCCGCAGGATGGGGACCTGATGTGGTCAGACCACTTTCCACCAATCCCAGTATGGCCCGAACATCAGTTTGTGTACGATTACCTTCCTTATAGATCAATTCTGTGGTGTTGACCTCATCTGTGGTAGGTTGCCTTATATTCCCGGCTCCATGCCTTTCAATATGTTTGACAGCATCAAGATTAAAAGCTGGATAGATGTTGTAGAGATGCCTGGTTTTCTCAACTGGCACACCATCGATCACATATCTCGTATATTCCCCTGTGGGATGGAGCCATCTGGTTGGGGCAAGGAGTTCATACGAAAATTCAGCGCCATCCAGATTTTTGGTGTTTTTTAATGCAATATTTTTGGGCTGTTCCATTCCCGGCATTTGTGAACTTATGGTTCTCTCAGGGATAACAAT
>CAZVSF010000194.1:0-4040 GCA_964630195.1 uncultured Lentisphaeria bacterium | reverse complement strand
TTCATACACATTATACTTCAATACCAGGTAACTTTCCAATCAAGAAGTTTTCCTGATGCATAATTAAATACCGCGGAGAAAATACCTGGTTGATCCAACCAATCCATAAAAATCCGATCTCCTTCCCACATGGGAATATTGGGCAACTCAGCATTCGGGATCCACTGCAAATGTCCTTCGGGCGAATCAATCATTTCACCTTCATATTCCTCAAACCGGTACAGGAATACATACCAATCATTCTCCCCATCAAATTGGGGGAAAGTTATAAAGCCCTTGAGTTGGGGATTGGAAACAGTTAATCCTGATTCTTCCAGCACTTCTCTGATGGCACAGTTTTCCGGGGTTTCGCCATTTTCAAGCTTACCTCCCAACCCATTCCATTTCCCCTCATGCATATCATTTAATTTTTTGTTCCGATGAAGCATCAATGTGTGCTCATTATTCCTCAGATAGCATAATGTTGCCAGCTTAATCATCCTGTCTTTCCAAATCTTTACTCTATCAATTGTTCCATTTGTGAAATAAAAAAAGTCCGGCAATAACCGGACTTTTTTCCCTGGAAGTAAACCTTATCAAGCGTTTCTAACCAACCAGCTACTCACCAGACCCTGCATCAGTGAAATGCCATTGTAAATTTTATCCCTATCTTCAACAGAGATATCCTTGAGCATCTCACCATGGAGATCTGCATACTCCTCTTTTAGCTTGCTAACAAGGGTCTGACCCTTATTGGTGAGGCTGATTTTTGCAAATCTACGGTCTTCGATGCTCTGCACCCTATCCACCAATTTTTCTGCGAACAATCCATCAATGATCCTCGTCAGACGGCTTGGTGAAAGATGCATGCTGGTTGCTAATTCCTGGACAGAGTATGATTTGCCTGCCTCAACAATTCTCAAGCAGCGAAATTCAGCCACTTTCAGACCATGTTCCTTGGCAAATATCTTCTCTTTGGCTTCGCAACACCTTAGCAAATCAAATGTCAATTCAGTAATTGCACTTGCCTGCTGTTTTAATTTCAAGTCCATTTACATTCCCCTTAACCTTGTTTATTTCAATAAACTAATTTTTTGATTACAATCATTGTCTATGCTAATGATTGCCAATACACAAAAATTTAGTGATGGATTGGAGGCAAGACTAACTAATTCTTTGCTAAAGTCAAAAATAGTGAATCCATAGCTATTTACTCTATATGATATTATCCATAATATTTAGTGTAGTCCTAAATATTCATCATAGCTGGAAGCATTTACCTCAACCGACCTGGCATCCAGATCAATGATGCGATTTGAAACAGTCTGGTTAAACTCGTGATCATGAGAGGTAAATAGAATGTTTCCCTTGTAGCGCATCAACCCTTCATTAATAGCAGTAATACTTTCCAGATCGAGGTGATTGGTTGGACCATCAAACATGAGCACATTGGCGCCGGTGACCATCATTTTGGCAAACATGCACCTCACTCTCTCTCCTCCTGAGAGTACATTGGTTTTCTTGAATGCATCTTCTCCAGAGAATAGCATTTGACCCAGAAGGCCTCTGATATAAGGCTCATGTTGATCCTCGGAATAAAGTCTAAGCCAATCGATGAGATTATACTTCCCGGCCTCAAAATATGTCGTGTTGTCTTTTGGAAAATAGGATTGTGATGTGGTAATACCCCAATTCACGGAACCTGCGTCAGGCTCCATCTCACCAGCGAGGATTTTAAAAAGTACGGTGGTAGCCAATTCATTTTCAGCGAGAAAGATGGTCTTATCACCTCTGGCAATATGAAATGAAAGATTATCCAGAATATTGCTACCTTCAATTGATTTACTGAGCCCCTCAACCGTAAGGATATCTCTTCCTGCCTCGCGTCCAGGTTCAAAATGGATATAGGGATACTTTCTTGTGGATATGGGCATATCTCCCAACTCCAATTTTTCCAACTGCTTCTGCCGGGAGGTTGCCTGTTTTGATTTACTGGCGTTGGCAGAAAAACGGGCGATGAAAGCCTTTAGCTCTTTGGCCTTTTCCTCGGCTTTTTTATTTTGATTTTTCCGCAAACTCTGAGCCAGTTCGCTGGATTGTCTCCAGAAATCATAATTACCAGCATAGGTGGTGATCTTACCAAAATCGATATCTGCAGTCATGGTACAGATTTTATTGAGAAAGTGTCTGTCGTGGGAAACAACGATCACTGTATTATTGAAATCGAGTAAAAACTGCTCCAGCCAATCCTTGGCCTTCACGTCAAGGTGGTTTGTAGGCTCATCAAGTAACAGTATATCAGGGTTACCAAAAATAGCCTGTGCCAGGAGAATTTTTATTTTTTCAGATCCCTTAAGGTCTTTCATCATACGCTCTGAATACGAAACATCCAGGCCAAGCCCAGACAAAAGGACCATGGCTTCCGATTCAGCCTCCCAGCCCCCCATCTCACCAAATTCTGCTTCCAACTCAGCGGCTCGCATCCCATCCTCGTCAGAAAAATCAGGTTTCATATAGATCGCATCTTTTTCCTTCATGATATTGAAGAGCGTCTCGTTTCCCTTGAGCACTGTTTCCAGCACAGAAAAGTCATCATAGGCAAACTGGTCCTGTTTCAGCACAGACATTCGTTCGCCAGGTCCCCTGCTGATACTCCCCTTTTGCATCTCAATTTCACCGGCAATCAATTTTAGAAATGTTGATTTACCTGATCCATTTGCCCCGATAAGACCATAACAGTTCCCAGGTGTAAACTTAATATTTACACCTTCAAAGAGCTTCTGACCACCAAAGGTCAAACTAACATTATTGGTAACTAGCATATGCTATTAATTGTCCTATTTAAGATCACTATCATCATCAAGGCATCATATACTTGATGAAAGTGCCTGTTCAAACCAGAAAAGTGTTGAATTTTAAAATATGATGACCTTGAGGAGGTGTGCCATCAATATTGATTTAACTAATTCTCTCCTGAATCAGAGGGGGTGGATCCTGGGGCGTTGGTTCCAGGCGGAAGCATGTATGTCCCTTCTTTAACAGATCATCCATGGCTGACTGGTCATTGGAGTAGAGGGTTAACATTTCAGCTCCCTTTTCCAGATGATCACCTATCCGTGTCTTGATGTACATGCCACTGGAATAATCAATCTTGTCTGTGATTTTTCGACGTCCAGCACCCAGTTCAATGCCAGCGAAGCCAAGCGCCATGGTATCGATCGCAGCCAGGAAACCGGATTCCGGTGCCTGGATGCTTCCTGAATATCTGGCCTGTGGATATTCACTCAAATTATCCAGGACCCTGGGATCTCCTCCCTGGAACTCAGTGATCTTTTTTAGCTTTTCAAATGCTGAGCCATCTGCGACTGTTTTTGCCTGAATCTCAATAGCTTCACCCTGGGACATATCAGGATCTGACATCCTCAAAATTTCAGCACCGAGAGCGTAGGTCACTTCCATGAGATCCGCCGGACCATGCCCCTGGAGTGCGCGGACGGTCTCTTCCATTTCAAACCAGTTTCCTATGGCAGAGCCGAGAGGCTGATTCATATCGGTGATAAGCGCAGTCGTTTTTATGCCATAGCCTTTGCCGATCGACACCAAACTTTCTGCCAGCGCCCGAGAGTCATCGCGGGTTTGCATGAATGCACCACTCCCCGTTTTTACATCCAGCACCAGACCCTGGATCCCTTCCGCAATTTTCTTGCTCATAATGCTGGCCGAGATCAATGGGATGGATCGTACCGTGGCCGTAACATCTCTCAGCGCATAGATTTTCTTGTCCGCAGGACAAATATTTCCCGTTTGGCCAATGAGACCAACATGCTCCTTGATGACCAGATCTTTCCACGTCTCCAATTCCAGATTCACGTTGAATCCCGGAATAGATTCCAGCTTGTCCAGCGTACCACCACTGTGCCCAAGACCTCTACCTGATATCATGGGGATATGGATGCCAAGGACTGCAAGGATGGGGGCCAGAAGCAATGAGACCTTATCACCCACCCCCCCGGTGCTGTGTTTGTCTGCAACAAAACCCGGGGCAGCACTAAAATCCATTC
>CAZVSF010000193.1:0-6106 GCA_964630195.1 uncultured Lentisphaeria bacterium | reverse complement strand
AGACGCGATGGTGAGGCTGATTTTGTGAATATTGCAGAGTTGGCATCGGATCAGACCCAGTATAATGATGCCGGTTTGCTGACAGATATTAGTTATGATTATCGCTTGCTGGCTCAAATGGGTGGGGGTCTGGTCCACCAGTCTTATCCAATCCGTTTAACTGCTGAAGCATTGGATGAGGAAAGAGCGCCATATCACGGATCGCCCATCTCGATCCCCGGGATCATTGAAGCAGAAGATTTTGATCGTGGAGGTGAGGGCGACGCGTATCATGACACCGATCTGGCGAATATTCCGAATGCCTACCGACCTTTGGAAGGTGTTGACATTGAGGCTAGAAACACCGGAGGCTACCAAATTTCATACCTGGAATCTGGGGAGTGGCTGGAATATTCCATTAGTGTTCCTGAATCCCGCGTTTATACCATCCGCACCAACCTGGCCTCGATGAACGGTGGCGGCACCTTCAAATTTACTGCTTCGGGGGCATTTTCTCCAGTGGTCACAGCTCCTTCAACGAACAGCTGGCAGACGCTCACCGGTGTAAGCACTACCATTCCCATGGTCGCAGGTGAACAAATCCTCAGGTTTTCTGTGGTTTCACTCGGTGATTTCAATGTAGATAATTTTATCCTCGAGTAGCAGGTGACAGGCATGAAAAGGATCGGATTATTACTATTATTGACCGCATTGATTTTCGGCTCAGAAGGATTGATTCAGAATATCCCTGGTAGGGCAACGACATCGCTGAATGGTGCCTGGAATTACATCGTGGATCCCTATGAAAATGGCTACTACAATTATCGATATCAACCGTTCGATAAAGCGGCTGACCCCAGTAAAAGTGGCGGATACTTTGCAAATCAAAAACCCGTAAACACCTGGGATAGAGTGGAATACGACTTTGACTTATCTGAAACACTTGAAGTCCCCGGTGACTGGAATTCTCAACAGGAGAAGCTCTTTTATTATGAAGGAACCATTTGGCTGAAAACGTCCTTCGATTATAAAAAAGCTGCCTCAGATAATCGTGTATTTGTTCACTTTGGTGCGGCCAACTATCAGGCAGATGTCTATATGAATGGCCACAAATTGGGCCTGCATAAAGGGGGGTTCACACCCTTCAACTTTGAGATCACCGATCTGCTTAAGGTGCAGGATAATTTTCTCATCATCAAAGTTGACAATAAGCGTAAAAAGGATGAAGTCCCCACTGTGAATACAGATTGGTGGAATTTTGGGGGCCTGACCCGCGATGTACAGCTCGTCGAAGTACCGGAAACCTTTGTATCGGACTATTTTGTCCAGTTGGCAAAAGACTCTCAACGGACCATCAGCGGATACATACAGTTGGATGGGGTAGGCAAGGTGCATCGAAAGGTTGAGCTGCGTATACCCGAACTAAAACTGCGGAAAAAATTCAAAACTGATGATTCGGGGCGTGCAGATATTGACATTTCCTCCAAAAGGATCGAATACTGGTCTCCTGAAAACCCCAAGCTTTATGAGGTAATTATTCGATCGGGCCATGAGGAGGTCCATGATCAGATCGGTTTTCGCAGCATTCAGACCAGTGGCACTGATATATTGCTAAATGGCAAGCCTATCTTTCTGAAAGGCATTTCTCTGCATGAAGAGAATCCACTTCGGGGTGGTCGTGCTCACAGTATGGAGGATGCTCGCCTTCTCCTGGGATGGGCCAGAGAGCTGGGCTGCAATTTTGTGCGTCTGGCTCATTATCCCCATAATGAAAACATGCCCCGTTTGGCCGATGAAATGGGGTTGTTGGTCTGGGAAGAGAACCCTGTGTACTGGACAATATCCTGGGAAAATGAGCAAACCTATATCACTGCACAGCAGCAACTTAGCGAAGTTATATCGCGTGATAAAAATAGAGCTTCGGTCATCGTTTGGTCCATGGCAAACGAGACACCAGTGAGCGAGGCCAGAATGGAATTCCTGAAGAATCTACGTGACTTCACCCTCCAGAAGGACGATACGCGACTTATCAGTGCAGCCCTGGAAATGCATGGTGAAGGGGAAAGTGGTTTAACGCGAAAAATTTCCGATCCCTTTGCTGAGTACGTGGATGTGTTGAGTTTTAACCAATATATCGGCTGGTATGATGGTCTACCTGATAAGTGTGATAAGATCAAGTGGGCCATTGAACAGGACAAACCCGTTCTCATTTCTGAATTTGGCGGTGGAGCTTTACAGGGGCTGCATGGAGATAGTCTCACCATATGGACAGAAGAATTTCAGGAATATCTTTACCGCGAATCCATTGAAATGATTCAGCGAATCCCACAATTACGTGGCGCGACACCCTGGATACTCGTTGATTTTCATTCACCGCGACGTGTGTTGCCAGAGATTCAGAATGGCTGGAATCGCAAGGGATTGATCGGGAGTAATGGGGTGAAGAAGCAGGCCTTCTACACACTTCAAAATTATTATCTGAATTTGCCACCGTCCAGTAAATGAGACATACCTAACCACAAAGGAGCATCTGATCATGACCCTCCACATTATTGATATCTCTATTATTATAGCCTACCTCGTTGCCGTTGTGCTTGTGGGACTATGGCTAAGAAACCGTGCGGGCGAGGGGATGGATGCCTATTTTTTGGGCGGTCGCAGTATCCCCTGGTATATTCTGGGTGTCTCAAATGCCTCCAGTATGTTTGATATCGCGGGGACCATGTGGTTGGTCAGTATGCTTTTCGTCTACGGTCTTAAAGGGACCTGGTTGCCCTGGTTATGGCCAACTTTTAATCAAATATTCCTGATGATCTATCTGGCAGTATGGATACGCCGCAGTGGTGTGGTAACTGGTGCTGAATGGATAGGAACCCGTTTCGGTAAGGGTCGCGGCGCCGAACTTTCACGTATTGCTATTGTCGCATTCGCCCTGATCTCAGTGGTCAGCTTCCTGATCTATGCCTATCAGGGGGTTGGTCGTTTTGCAGCCGCATTTCTACCCTGGGACTGGACACCGGACAGCTACGCCATGATCCTCATGGGTATCACAACTTTTTATGTCATCCTCGGTGGCATGTTCAGTGTGGTGATCACAGATGTTTTCCAATTTATCATGTTGACCATCGCCTCCATTTTTATTGCGGTCATTGCCATGAGCAATGTGGCACCTGAAGCCCTGAGCGCTGTAATCCCGGATGGATGGAAAACACTGTTCTTTGGCTACACGCTTGATCTGGATTGGTCGGGACTCATTCCATCGGTGACTGAGAAAATTCAAGCCGATGGCTACAATATGTTCACCATAGTGTGGATGATGATGCTCTTCAAGGGGATCCTCACCAGTATGGCTGGAACTGCTCCGAATTATGATATGCAACGTGTCCTGGCGACCCGTAGCCCGAAAGAATCGGCTATGATGAGTGGCATGGTTTCCGCCGCGCTGATTCCACGTTGGCTCATGATCGGAGGGATTGCAGTCCTGGGATTGGTCTTCTTCAGTGGTGAATTGCGTAGCTTGCAGGGAGCTGCTGATTTTGAAATGCTCATGCCCTTTGTGATCCGGGAATTTTTTCCAGTGGGGATAACCGGTCTGGTCATTGCAGGATTGCTGGCAGCCTATATGAGCACTTTTGATTCGACAGTGAACGCCGGTGCCGCCTATCTGATAAATGATATCTACAAAAGGTATATCGATCCTGAGGCCAGTGAGAAGAAAGTGATCTGGATGAGTTATGCTGCCAGTATCCTCATTGTGGTTGTAGGTGTCGTCCTTGGAACGCAGGCTGAGAGCATCCATTCTGCCATGGGGTGGATCGTAACTGGTCTATGGGGTGGCTTTACCATTCCAAATGTCTTGAAATGGCACTGGTGGCGCTTTAATGGCTATGGATACTTCTGGGGGATGGTCTCTGGAATCGTCACAGCCATGATCCTGGCTCAGATCGTACCCGCATCAGATTATTTGTACTATTTCCCTGTGACCATGGGTGTCGGAGCATTGGGTAGTATCCTTGGATCTCTACTTACCAAACCAGATGATATGGCCGATCTCAAAGCATTCTACACTTCAGTGCGTCCATGGGGGTTCTGGCAACCCGTTGCAGCAGAAGTTTTGAAAGACAACCCTGATTTTACAACAGGTGCCTCTCCAGCTCGCGACTTAAGCAATGTTGCCGTGGGGATCGTCTGGCAGACCGCACTGGTGGTAGCGCCTGTTTATTTCATCATTCGTGAGTGGTATGCCATGTCCTTTGCGCTGGTTCTGGCAATTGTGACCAGCTATTGGCTCAAAAAGCGCTGGTATGATGTGCTCCCAAACGACTAAGGACAAAGGATAGGCTTTGAAATACGGATATTTTGATGATGAACGCCGTGAATATGTGATCACGGATCCCAAAACACCCTATCCCTGGATCAACTATTTAGGAACTGAGGATTACTTCAGACTCATCTCCAATACAGGTGGTGGATATTCCTTTTATCAGGATGCCAAGCTGCGTCGCATCACCCGTTATCGATACAATAATGTTCCCCTGGATCAAACGGGTACCTACTTCTACATCAAGGATGGTAATGACATCTGGAACCCTGGCTGGCAACCCGTCCAAGCCGATCTTGATAACTATTCCTGTCGACATGGCTTGGGTTATTCCATCATTGCTGGTGAGAGGAATGGCGTTCGAGCCCAGGTCACCCATTTTGTACCGCTTGGTTTCAAGGGCGAGGTTCAGCGTATTTCACTGAAAAACACAGGCAAGTCTCCCAAGAAACTCAATCTCTTCAGCTTTGTGGAATGGGCTTTATGGGATGCCCAGGACGATGCCACTAATTTTCAGCGCAATTTCAATACTGGAGAAGTTGAAGTAGAAGAACGGATCATCTACCATAAGACCGAGTATCGGGAACGACGAAATCATTATGCCTTTTATGCCAGCAGTGACCCCATGTCTGGCTTTGACACGGATAGGGAAGCATTCCTTGGTCTTTATAATGGATTGCATAAACCTGATGTGGTGGTGGCAGGTGCCTCAAAAAATTCTCTGGCGCACGGCTGGTCACCCATTGCCTCTCACCATATTGGCGTTGAGCTTTTTCCAGGCGAATCTCGCGATATCATGTTTGTACTGGGTTATGTTGAAAATCCTCCAGAAGAGAAGTGGGTGGAACCGAGCGTCATCAACAAAGATATTGCCAGGATCATGCACCATCAGTTCAAACATTCCCATCAGGTGGATAGCGCCTTGAAAGACCTTCAGAAGTATTGGTCGGAGCTTTTGAATACTTATCGTCTGGAAGGTCTGGATTCCAGATTGGAAAGAATGGTGAATACATGGAATCCATATCAATGTATGATCACCTTCAATCTCTCACGGAGTGCTTCCTATTTTGAAAGTGGGATCGGCAGGGGAATGGGCTTCCGCGATTCCAATCAGGATATTATTGGGTTTGTCCATCAAATCCCGGAAAGAGCCCGGCAGAGAATTCTGGATCTGGCTGCCACCCAGCTAAGAGATGGGGGTGCCTATCATCAATATCAACCCCTGACCAAACGAGGCAATCATGAGGTCGGGTCAGGATTCAATGACGATCCTCTGTGGTTGATACTTTCAACCAGTGAATACTTAAAGGAAACAGGTGATCTTTCGATTCTGGATGAGCTAGTGGATTTTGAAAATGATCCCACGCTAGCAGCTTCAATGATGGAACACTTACAAAGATCTTTCAATCACGTCATCAATAATCTGGGACCCCATGGATTGCCCTTGATAGGAAGGGCAGACTGGAACGATTGTCTCAATCTGAATTGCTTTTCAGAGACGCCTGGCGAATCCTTCCAAACCACTGAGAACAGAGAAGGTGGGAAGGCCGAATCAATATTTATTGCCGGCATGTTCGTGGCCTATGGGAACGAATATGCCAGGATCTGCGAGGAGATCGGCAATACCGAAGAGGTCCACAGGGTGCGGGAGGAAGTATCCAAAATGGAGCAGGTTGTTACCGAGCATGGCTGGGACGGTAAATGGTTCTTGAGAGCTTATGATCACTTCGGTGAAAAAGTAGGTAGCCACGAAAATGATGAGGGTCAGATATTCATTGAGCCACAGGGGATGTGTGTCATGGCGGG
>CAZVSF010000192.1:0-6112 GCA_964630195.1 uncultured Lentisphaeria bacterium | reverse complement strand
GGGAATTCATCAAGACGAATTGTCATATAATGAAGAATACCTGATTCAATTTCAAATTCCCGGGCAAGCTCAGAGATGTCAGGGTTTTCGCCTTGAAAATGCATTAAAACATAATTTCCATAGCGTTCTTTGTTGATAGCGTAAGCCAGTTTGCGTTTGCCCCAATGCTGGGTGTTTACAAGCTCAGCACCTACGTTTTTCAGAACCTCTTCCACTCTTGCAACAACGGCGGAGATTCCTTCACTATCAAAGTTGATATTTACAATATAAAGGCACTCATACTTTTTCAAGAGCGAACCTCCTTATAGGCCTATGGTTGCAATCAGTGGAGCGATCACCAATGACACAACCGACATTAATTTTATCAATATATTCAAAGATGGTCCTGAGGTATCCTTGAAGGGATCACCCACAGTATCACCTACAACGGCAGCCTTATGAACTTCGGAGCCTTTTCCATATTTAACTCCGCTTAGTTCTACTCCGTCTTCAACCATTTTTTTTGCGTTGTCCCAGGCACCACCAGCATTTGACTGGAAAATTGCCATGAGAACACCGGTAACAGTTACACCGGCCAGAAGACCTCCCAGCGCTTCAGCACCAAAGAGATATCCAATAACCACTGGGGTCAGAATGGCCAAAAGGCCAGGAAACATCATCTCTTTAATCGCTGCTTCAGTGGAAATTGTTACACATTTACCATACTCGGCTTTTCCATCGGCTGCATCAAATATCTTTTGATCTTCAGCGGACAATTTCTCATCTTCTTCATACTTATTCATCACCACCAAGGCTGCAGTCAGCTCTGGTATTGATTTGAACTGACGACGTACTTCTTCGATCATGGCCATTGCGGCTCTACCCACAGCACCCATTGCCATTGAGGAAAAGAGGAAGGGTAACATACCACCGACAAAAAGACCTGCCATCACCGTGGCATCGGTAATATTAATGTTCAGTGCTTCACCTCTGATCGACTCCACAGTGGTACGGAAAGCAGCAAAGAGAGCCAGGGCGGTCAGTGCAGCAGACCCGATGGCAAAACCTTTACCAACAGCGGCAGTTGTATTGCCAACTGCGTCCAGTTTATCGGTACGTTTGCGAACTTCTGGTGGCAGCTGAGCCATTTCAGCAATTCCACCAGCGTTATCAGAAATAGGACCGTAAGCATCAATCGCCAGTTGCATACCAGTATTCGCTAACATTCCCAGGGCAGCCATGGCAATACCATAGAGACCGGCAAAATAAAATGATGTCATGATGCTGGCGGCAATGATCAATACTGGGATAGCTGTTGATTGCATGCCTACGCCGAGACCGGCGATCAAGTTGGTTGCAGGACCGGTTGCAGATTGATTTACGATAGAATTTACAGGTCCAGTATTGGTTCCAGTGTAATGTTCTGTGATAAAGCCGATTCCCAGCCCCGCAGCCAGACCAATTGTACTGGCCCAGAATACGCCATAGCTGGTATATTCGACACCACCCAGAGTGAACGTGGCTGGTAACATCATGGTAATCATGAAGAACATGACAACCACCATGATACCCGATGATCCAAACTCACCAATATTGAGTCCCTTTTGAGGGTCTCCTCCTTCTTTCACAGAAACCATGAAAGTACCTGCGATTGAGATCAGAACACCTGCAGCAGCAATAAGCAGCGGGAGAAAAACAAATTCAGGTGCCAGGGCGCCACTCACCATAATGGTAGCCCCCAGAACCATGGAACCCACAATTGATCCTACATAGGATTCAAATAGATCAGCACCCATACCTGCTACATCGCCCACATTATCACCCACATTGTCGGCGATCGTGGCCGGATTCAGAGGATGATCTTCCGGGATACCGGCTTCAACCTTACCAACCAGGTCTGCACCGACATCCGCAGCCTTGGTATAAATACCACCACCAACGCGTGCGAAAAGAGCAATCGAACTTGCTCCCAGTGAAAAACCTGATAGTACAGACATGACCATGCTCATATCTGTAAAAATCTCTCGATAGATCAGAAAAAGACTTCCCAGTCCTATCACACCCAGACCCACAACACTAAGTCCCATGACGGAGCCACCTGCAAAGGCAACACCCAGCGCTTTAGCCAAACCGCTTCGGGCGGCCTGTGATGTACGATAATTGGCTTTGGTAGCAACGCGCATCCCCAGAAAGCCAGCCAGGCCGGAAGCCAGAGCACCAACAACAAAAGAAGCTGCAACCAGGGGACTTTTTCCCTCGCCACTGTTGGCAATACTTAAGAGAACGGCCACCGCGATAATAAAGATTCCCAGAACCTTATACTCGGCTTTCAAGAAGGCCATGGCACCACCAGCGATATGCTCACCAATCGCTTTCATGGCATCAGAACCTTCATCCTGCTTATTGATCCAGCCCGTTTTCCAGAACGCGAACGCCAGGGCAACTATACCTACTACCGGAACCCAGATCATCAATTCACTCATTTTAATTTTCCTCCTTCAAATCTTCATCCTGAGTTTTCCGGGGATTGATATTGAATCGATTCATCGTATTATCAATATCACCTTTCAGCCAGTACTCAACAGCATCAGCTGCTTTACCCAGTTGCTCAGGGAGAATATTCAATTCTTCTTTAGAATAATTTTCCAATACAAAATCTTCAGAAAGCCGCCGCCCCTGATCGCCACCAATGCCCATGCGCATGCGTGGGAAATTTGGCTGGTCCAGATGCTGAATCACTGACTGCATCCCCCTGTGTGTTCCAGCTCCACCTTGCTTGCGCAAGCGTATTTCTGGAAAGAGAATGTCAAGATCATCAAAAACAAGCATGCAATTTTCTGTATCAATTTTGAAGTAATCCATCAAATGACGTACTGCCTGACCACTATTGTTCATAAAAGTGCCTGGCTTCATCAGAAATGCATCCTGCGGAGCACTTTTTGCAAACACATAGTTGCCTTTGCCAGGTCGAAATTCGAGCTGCCATCGACGAGCGAGTTCATCAATGACCATGAAACCGGCATTGTGTCGGGTATTTGCATACCGATCTCCCGGGTTTCCAAGACCAATGATTGCTCGCAGCACTATACGTCTCTTTGATGTCGATTAATTACTCGTCAGAGTCCGCATCAGATTCTTTTTTCTCTTCGTCTGATCCTTCACCCTCTTCATCTTCAAACTCGAGATCTTCTTCATCAACCTCAATTTCAGGCTCTTCCATTTTCTGTGGAATAACCACGGAAGCGATCGTGATTTCATCAGCGAGAAGAATTTCGTAGTCATCGCTACGAATATCACCGGTGTGGATACCCTCATTGATATTTAAATCAGTGACATCGACTTCGATGGAATCAGGTACATCTTCACCCTTACAGCGAACCACCACTTCGTGGATGGGTTGCTGGAGAACACCACCTTCTTTTACTCCGACTGCAGTACCGACAACCACGACAGCAACAGGGATTTCGATGATGTCACGAAGACGCACACCAAGAAAGTCCATATGAATAATTTTGTCGGTTACCGGGTGCCACTGGACATCCTTCACCATGGCACGACGTTGTTCGCCATCAATGGTGATGTTGAAAATTTGTTCACCTGAATGCAAAGCCTCGCGGAGATGTACTTCGGTCATGACATAGGACTGGGCTTCTTCACCACCTGAATAAAAATTCACCGGTACGTAGCCTGCCTTCCGAAGAGCTTTTGCTGCTCTCCGACCAAATTCGCTTCTCTGCTCAATCTGCAATTCAAACCGTTTTTTAGTTTTTGCTTGAGCCATTTTTTCTTCCCTTATCTCTATATACTATATATCAAATAAAACACTGATTGATTCTTCATTATGTATCCGTTGTATGGCTTCGCCAAAAACTGAGGCCACACTAATGGGAACCAACTTGTCCATCTGCTTCTTGGACTCGATCTGTATCGTGTCCGTCACCAGGATGCGGTCAACAGGCGCTTTCTTCAGCCGTTTAATCGCCGGACCGGATAGCACCCCGTGGGTAACCGCAGCATTCACAGAAATTGCACCCATGGCCCTGGCCTTTTTCGCCGCAGCTACCAGGGTACCTGCTGTATCGACCATATCATCCATGATCAAAACATTTTTTGCTCCGACCTTACCAATCAAATGCATGACCTCAGCCTTGTTGTGTGAGGGTCGGCGTTTATCGATAATGGCCAGACTGGCATTCAAGAGTTTTGCATACGAACGAGACATGGGTACCGAACCAATGTCTGGTGCCAGCACAACCATATTATCCAGGTCTAGATTTTTTATCGCTCCAACCAATACCTTTTTGGAGTAAAGATGGTCGAAGGGGATATTAAAATATCCCTGGATCTGACTGCTGTGAAGATCCATGGAAACCACCCGGTCTGCACCAGCAGTTTGAATCAGATCTGCAAACAGTTTTGCACTAATGGGCACTCGAGGCTGATCCTTGCGATCCTGTCTGGCATAGCCATAATAAGGGATCACAGCCGTGACCCTTCGCGCCGATGCTCGTTTGGCTGCATCCAACATCAGCAATAATTCGATCATGTTGGTATCTGGTGGATTTGTGCTCTGAATGATAAAAACATCTTCGCCCCGAATATTTTCATCGAAACGAATCCATAGTTCACCATCGCTGAACGGCTTGATTGTCATTTTTCCCAACTCAATATCCAGATACTTGGCAACAGCTTTTCCAAACTCTGGGTTGGATCGACCACAAAAAAATTTGGGATTCATTCGTTCGGCTTCCGTTTCCTGGTTAGTGTTATTGGTTAACATCTATCCAAGTCGTCCCAGTTCTGACTTTTGTCAGAATCCAGGTACATAATGACTTGAAATAGATAGTGTTCCGGGAGGAGGATTCGAACCCCCATGACCAGCTCCAAAAGCTGGGGTCCTACCATTGAACGATCCCGGAAGATAAAAAATATTAGATGACGGGTTGGGTGATCTGGGTATGGTAACGGTCTATAAAAAACAATTGAGCAGCCTTTGCTTGATCAAGGCTGTCAAAGATGCCATACACAGTCGAGCCACTACCCGACAAACTGGCAAAAAATGCTCCCTGCTTAAGGAGATCGCTTTTTAGCGTGCCAATTTCTGGATGTATATGAAAAACAACAGATTCAAATTCGTTTTCAAAAAACCGTACCAAAGTTGCCTTGTCTAAAAGGCGGCCAAAAGTAAACGGCGACTTAGGGGCTGTCAATGGTATTTTTAATGCTTCAAATGCTTGTTTTGTCGAAACATGGATTGGCGGGATTATCAGAAGAAAAACAGGCTCAAAATCCATTCCCATGGGGCTTAGCTGCTCTCCCACACCACTGCCCCTTTGGAGCCCGCCCTCCAGGAAGAAGGGCACATCAGCACCCAGCTCCAAAGCCAGCTTCAGTAATTGCTCAGCTGAAAGAAGTTTCTCTGCGATTTGATTCAAGCCTTTGAGGACGGCTGCACCGTCAGCACTGCCCCCACCAATTCCTGAACCAGGAGGTACTTTTTTATCTAGAGAGACCTCTACAGGTAGCGAACTCCCCGTTGCCTCTCTGAATAATTTTTCAGCGTGAAGACAGATATTGTTCCCGCCATCATCGAAACTTAGACCAGTCATTTTGAAAGCGAATTGGGCAGCTGCCTTAAAATGAACAACATCCCCCCACTCCAACTCCTGAAATACTGTATCCAAATCATGATATCCATCTGGTCTTTTATTAATAACTTTTAAGATAAGATTGAGTTTGGCAGGAGATCGGAGGATAATACTTCGCATCAGTCTCTACTTAAGCGCATTCAATTTTTTCAAAACCTGATCTTGCTCTGGGAGCAATTCCAGTGATCGACCCCAATATTTCTTTGCGTTTTCTACATGTTCTAACTGATGATAAACATCACCAATATGCTCATAAATTAAAGGGTCTTCCATAAAATTTCCAGCTTCCTTAAGATACTGCAATGCTTCCCTGTACTGACCTTTTTGATAATAGACCCACCCTAAAGTATCCAGATATGCCGCATTATCAGGAGCAATTTTAAGCGCGCGTTCAACTAATTCTTGAGCCTCATCCAATTTGACACCATCTTCGGCATACATATACCCCAGTGAATTCAAACATGTATCATATTCCGAATCAATTT
>CAZVSF010000191.1:0-6127 GCA_964630195.1 uncultured Lentisphaeria bacterium | reverse complement strand
CAGGAGGGGGATGCGCTGGCGTCGGCCGAATGGAATCGCCGCTTGCTATTGCCGGCTACGATACTTGTCCTTTGTCTGTTTGCCTTGCCGTTATCGTTGTCCCAGAAACGTTCTGGCAAGACAGGCTCTTTGATGATTGGCATCGCCTTGCTAGTGGCCCTGTATAATGTTCAGTTGTTCCTGCATCGACAGGTTAGTCAGAGTGTTTTCCCTGCCTGGAGCATGTGGGCCGAGCAGGCAGGGATGCTGTGTCTGGGAGCATTTCTCTGGCTGCGTGCCGAGCAGGAAAGATTGCCAGGGTTCATTACCGGAAGCGGTGAATGGTTCTATCTAATGCACTCGTTTGTTATGCGAGCTTTGTCGCAACGTCGAGGAAAACAACTGGATGATAACTAGCTGTTAACAAATGGCATTTTTATATGTTCATCAGTTAGATGAAGTGATATTCAAGCTGGTTTTCTTTTGTTTGTAATTTGCAGCTAGCCCCGCACCGCAGAGAAGTGCTGCTAGAATTCCGGGAAAATGTTCTTCAAAACTCGGTTCCGTCATGCCCTGAACCAGTAGGGCAATAGCAGTAAGGCTGACTAGACCAGAGGTGGGCTCCATATGCCAATCACAGCGCCAGCCTGTGCGTAGCCAAAAGAAAAATAGCAGGCTAAGGCATAGCACTCCTAACGGTCCCCAGCGGCTAAGAGATTGCAAAAACATATTATGTGGTTGAATTGGCCATGAATTGCTGCCATACATAAGATCGGGTTTTTGTTGTTTGATATACTTAGCCGCGATGTGATACCCACCTGTGCCGACGCCTAAAGGCTTATGTTGTCGCCAAGATTGTATGGCAGCATACCACATTGACCATCGGACTTCCGGGTTTTGAAAATTCCCCTGTTGCATCATTTCAATACTTTGCCATGTTGTTAGCACTCGTTGCTTCCCTGGGCCCACGCTAAGTGCAATGATCATAATGATGAGGACAAGCATTACCCCAGATAGTTTGAGCCAAGGCTTCATGCGTAGCAATTTCCAAATCAAAATTAGAAATAATGTTGTTACTACAAGATATCCTCCCCTGCCAGAGGCTAGGAATATCATTCCGACAGAAAAAATCGACATGATACGGGCTGCCCAGCGTTTCCAGTGCTCTAGAAATAAGCTCCAATGCATAAGAAAAGCTGCCCACAAACCATACACGAGCCCAAAGCTGGTATGTCCGATATGGCCAGTGGGATTTGAAGCGGATGAGCCAGCTTTACCCAATAGCTCAACCCATCCAAAGAATTGAGCCAGGCAGTAAAATAGGTTGAGGCCTAGGCCAAGGCTTATTGCGATAAGGAACAATCTGCGTTTCTCTATTTTTTGTACAGCATCTACGACCAGAGGAAGCAGTAGCCAGAACCACTGTCTGCCAATAATCTGTAAGCCCCAGTGAACATCAAGACTCCATAGAAGGCCGACTGGGAAAAGTAGCAGATAGGCAATCCAGGCAGCACTAAGAGGGCGGTAGTGCTGCCACATGAAACGAATGCCTTCCATAAATGCACCGCTAGCCAAGCCCGTAATCAGGGCACCAGCCAATGCGATATTGGTGACAGCCACCGAGAATGGAAATGCCATTGCCCCAATACATATCAGACCGAAACAAAATTGATCAATATAATATCGCATGTCTTTATAGCTAAGCATATTAAGGCATTCCATTCATTGGATTGAGTTCGTTCGGATTGAAAACTCGCTCATAAATTTCTTGCCACACCCATGTCTCTTGCATATTTTTTAAACACAGACTTTCACTGTTCTGATGTCTGTCGCAGCCTTCCAATTGACAAGGAACGCAGTCTTGTTTCCCTTGTAATAACGAAATATTTCCCTGTCTTTGAATGCCGGATGATGAAGATGCTTTCCATGGTGAGACCCCCATAAAACCGTTAGGCCATGGGCCCCAGATGCGAGGGTCGGTAGGGCCAAAGAGGGCAATAACCTTGGCATTGGCAGCAGCAGCCAAATGTGTATTGGCAGTGTCTAGCCCAATATATGCTGCTGCATGTTTTGAAAGGCAAGCGAGCTGTCTCCAGTTGAGGTGTCCTGCCAAGACAGTTACTTTATCATCAGGCAGCCCATATGCCAGTTCCTTTGCAGCCTCATATTCTGCCGGGGAACCTGTAATAGTTACACATAAATCATGTTTTAGTGCTGTTTGAATGAGTGTTTTCCAATCTTCCTTGTTCCACCATTTATATGGCCAGCGGGCAAAAGGGTGAATGTGAATAAATGGCTTTTCTTCGTGCCATGACAAGGATGAGAAAACCTGCTGCCGATCTTCATCGTCCCAGTGGATGAGGACATCTCTACAGGCTGGAAGCCGATTGGCATTTGCAAGGGCGCAGGCCAAACTGACCATGTGGTTACCCGGTGTGTAGTCATTCCAGTGCTTAACAATTCGGCGCTTCCAGGCATCTTGTGTTCGATCTGCAACAATCAGAGCGCTTACTGACCCTGATGCGGCAAGAGCTAAAAGCATGGAGCGGTCACTTGAGGGCATGGCAAAAGCCGAGTTGTAGCGACGAAAAAGCCGGAGGCCCAAGGAACATTGTTGAATCCATGAGGTTTGTGCCCCGACGGTAAAAACTTCGTTGGCATAAGGCTGATGATCAAGAATAGCCTCGGTTCCGGGTGCGACTATCCAATCAACTTGGTATCCGGCTTTATTTAACGATTGGGCTAGCGGTGTAGCCAACAATACATCACCAATATAGCGACAGGCGACAATCAGGGCGCGAATATTAATGTCTCCAGTAGTAGATGAGGCAAAATAGAACGATGCCAAAAATAAAGGCGATGGCATTTTTGTGTTCGCGATGTTGAATAACGAGAGACCATGAAAAAGCCCCAGTTTGATGCGAAGCAGCTGTTAAACGTGGAAAAAACAGTGGTACTTCTTTGGCCCAGCGTTGGTAGGCATCACCGAAAAGATTGTCCATGTGTTTGGCTTCTTCCTTGATGACAGGGCGGTAAATCATGGTGAAAGCCAATAAGGCTAATATTCCCACCCAAACATTTCCGGACATGACACAAAACCCTGCCAAAAGAAGAAGATTGGCTACGTAAAGTGGGTTGCGAGTGTGGGCATATGGACCTGCGGTTGCGAGCTCTGCATTTTTGTCAATATGGCCGCTTGACCATATGCGGCCTGATTCTCCAAGTAGAACGAGACATGTTCCAATGGAAAGTAGATAAGCCGTCGGATTAGCCATGACGATGAGTAACAGTGCAATAGGTACAGTTGCTACAATGCGGTGGCTCGCAAACCACTTTTCAAGCCTTGCATAGCAATTTTCTTTCATTGAATTATCAGTCATGGCCGCAATTGTACATGCTCTAAGCAGCTTGTCTTGTAATGCATCGTTTCAAATTGGGGCTTCTTTTCTGCAGATTTCCATGCTAATGATGACATTGAATCCTATTCATTCTTTGTATCTTGAAACAAAGCAAGTTTGGCATAACGATAAAAAGTGCCTTCAAAATTACCCAGAGCAATTACGAAGCCAGCCCAGCCATCAAGAAACCCAAGTTTTAAAAAATAGATGCGTAAAAAAGCTGCTAAACCGTGTAATAGCGCTGATAACATGCTTCCATTCTTTTCCTGCTTTACAAGTTTTTGCATTCCCAACGTGGAATAGTTGTTCATTTTGTTGATGACTTGTTCAAGATTGCGAAATGAATAATGTGAAATATCGCATGTTAGATATCCTACCTTGCCGTGGATATCAAATCCTTCATGCACCATATCATTGCGGTAGGTCAATGCACCTTTACGAAACAGCTTGGGTTGACAGTAATCGGGGTACCAACCGCAGTGTCTGATTTGGCGACCCATGAAGTAATTTCGTCGGGGTATAAAATAGGCATCTTCAATGTTATCTTTTTTGAGTTCGGCAACGAGTTCCTGCTTTAAGTTAGGTGTAACTCTTTCATCGGCATCAATGCTTAAAATCCAATCATGTGTGCAGAGCGCCACAGAGTCATTACGAAGTTTACCGAAACCTTCGAATGTTAGCTTTTCTATACGACAGCCAAAGCCGCGTGCAATATCAATGGTTTGATCGGTACAGCCAGTATCAACAACAAGAATTTCATTCGCCCACATCACACTTTCTAGTGCTGCCGCAATTTTATCTTCCTCATTAAGTACAGGAATAAAGACAGAAATTTTTCTCATTTGGGGGTTAATTCCTCGATTCCCATTTTGGCTCTAATGCGTTTTGTATTCAAACAGTCTTGTAGAATAGCATCATTTTCAGTCAATTTTTGGCGGCTTGCTTCAGGATGCCATAAGTGCAGAACGGGCATGCCATACAGATTTCTACGCATGATACCCGCATGAAAGAAACGCGCAGCAATATCTGAATCTTCTCTGCCCCAACCTTCATATGAAGCATCAAAGCCGTTTATATTTATAATATCGTTACGCCAAAATGCGAAATGGCAACCCCGAATTCCGGATAATTTTTGTGATTCTTTTGAACAGTGGATTGGCATAAGTAAGGGGAGAATACGGTTTATTTTTCCCGACAATCGCCATTTTACCCAGTTAAAGAAACTTGTATTTGGATTCCATTCATCCAGTTGGCATAATGATTGGGTGAGGGTTTTATTGAACATGACACGACTTCCACGGATAAAAGTTGCACTTTTAGCAACAGATAAATGTGTGGCTAGAAGGTTAGGAATAGGCACACAATCCGCATCGGTGAGTAAGATATAGGGCTCTTCAACAATTGAAATTGTTTGATTGATAATGCTAGCTCTTCGGTACCCTCGATCATTGTGCCAAACATGATGGATTGGAATATCCGTGTTGGCCTTGAACGTGTCGATGACTTCTTTAATTTCAGGGCCTGAACCATCATCAGCAATATAAAGGCTAAAATTCTGGATGTTTTGCTTGGCATATCCAGCCAGTGTCAGCCGTAGGAAAGAGGCTGCATTGTAGGTGGAAATAACGACGCCTATTGAAGAGGGGGGGCGCATGTTTTATCCATCACTCTTTTGAATGGAGTGTGTTTGTATTGATGAGAACCACTGCAGGTACGAAGTTAGGCCAGCATGTAAAAGAATTTGCGGCTCCCATTCAAAAGTATTTTTGGCTTTCTTGATATCTAGAATAACGCTTTCTATATCAAAGGGGCGAGCCTCAAGAAAGTTTATCCTAGGTTGCAGTCCAGTTATTTCGGATATCATATTAATAATTTCCATGATTGAATGCCCTTCACCCGCTCCTGCATTGTAAATGCCAGTTTGATCGCTATGTGCTGCTATTAAGCACAGTTTGGCTAAGTCCTTCACATGGAAAAAATCCCTGATTATTTTTCCATTACCCCAAATATTGATGGTTTCATGATTTAGTATCTTATGAGAAAATGTAGAAACAACTCCTTGAAGTCCTAATTTTCCCTGACGGGGACCATAAGGATTGGATGGTCGGATAATAATAGGTTGGAATCCATACAGTTTCTGATACATATAAAGATACTTTTCAATTGCTACTTTGACGATACCATAAGAACATATCGGATTTAGAGGGTGATTTTCTGGAATTGGAGTATTGATTGGGTTCCCGTAGACCGTCCCTCCAGATGATATAAACACAATGCGTTTAATCTCAGCATCTTTCATAGCTTCAAGTAGCCGGACGGTATTTACCAGATTCATCTGGATATCGGCTTCAGGGTTAATATTTGATGACTCAGGAACAGTGGTGCTAATAGTATGGAATACTACATCAATATTATTTAGTGCGGTTATCAATGCCGATTTATCTGAAAAGTCTGAGTGGTGGTAATCCACACATGACAGGGGTGGGCGTGACTTTTCCGCGGATTGATCTAGAACCCTTACAGAATGACCTGCCTCTAACAAAGCATCTACAATGTGTGATCCGACAAAGCCACATCCGCCCAGAACAAGAGCTTTCATATTCGGCTGGTAGGGGATAGTGCCTCGGGTATTTTGACTCTTAGTCATGGTATATTCCTAGGGCGATACTGTTTCAGATGAGCAACAATATGACCTATCTTGATCTTGGCTGTCATCTTCAGCGGGATGTGACGGGCATCATCAGTCATCC
>CAZVSF010000190.1:1391-6137 GCA_964630195.1 uncultured Lentisphaeria bacterium | reverse complement strand
ATAGTCACACACAAAAGGATCTCAATCTGAAGTCTGCCTATTTCCATGTCCTGGCGGATGCTCTCACTTCAATCTTAGCAATCAGTGCACTTTTCATGGGGAAATATCTTGGGTGGGCGCTTATGGATCCACTCATGGGTGTTGTAGGAGCGATTGTAATCCTGAAATGGGCAAAAGGCTTGATTGCCTCAAGCTCTGGGATATTGCTCGATCGTGCTGCTGGGGGTGATCTTGAACAAAGGATCCGGAGTCAGGTAGAGCATCAATATAAAGCAAAAATCAATGACCTGAAAATGTGGTTTATCGGACCAGAGCAGGTAGGAGTAACCATCAAATTAGATACTGATAATCAGAGACATGCTGTCAGGAATATAAAATTGAAAAACCATATTTCTGAAATGGTCTTTCTTAGAGTATTGTGATCCTGTTTTGTGATATGACCCATTAAACATGATTATTAGATGAGTAATTTTTCAATTTCTGGGGTGGTCCACCTGCGAGCTCCGTCCAGCACAATAGTATCGGGATGATCCAAAAGCCATTCATCATGGAGATCTTCAAGATTTTTTAGATAATCCAGGGGCATAGCTTGTTCTTCGTCTCTTCCGCGCTGTTTAATTCTTTCCAGACAAAGTTCAGCGGGGGTACGTAGGTATATGATCTTTTGAGGCTCCTCACAATAGTTAGAAGCCAGGAATTCCCACAGTTGTTGATAGACTTGCCACTCAGAATCATTCATGGCACCGCCTGCATAGAGATTTTTCGCAAAAACATTTCGATCCGTATAGATCGAACGCTCCAGCACGATACGATCACCTCTGACTTTTTCCAATATTTCGGACCAGGTCTTCGCCCTGGTAGTAAATGCCATGATCTGAAATGTAAATGACCAGCGCGGCATGTCTCTGTAAAACATCTCAAACAGGTTGCCGGCAAAACCCTCCCGCCAGGTCTCAACAGGTTCTTCCAAAAATTCAAAGTGGTCGGATTGCTTTAGAATTTTACCCAGGCTTGTCTTACCTGCACCGATATTACCTTCCAGAAGATACATGGATCTTCCATTTCCCATGGTTTTAGCGCTTTTGCTCATATCTCAGATACCCATTCAATTTTCCAGAATCATTTCAGATTGAATTCAACCTCTGTATTCGCAGAGGCATTTAATCTAAGCAGGAATATCTGACTTGAAATGACCAGTCACCTCTTTGAATATAAATCCTGTGACATTCTTTTTCTGATGGTTCAGATTTCAAAGCATTTCCGCCAATTATTATTATCATATAAGGCTCGTATCATTGGTTTCATTAAGATCAAATTTTTTAAGGATGAGAAAAATGCGCATTTTCAGCTTCACCCTGATTGCCCTGATGATCTTTAACTGTTCTGGACAGGATCAACCCTCCAATATCTCCAGTTCCGACCAGGCAAAAGTGACCTTTTTAAATGAATTGATTCAGAAAATGACCCTCGAAGAAAAAATAGGGCAGATGAGTCAGGCTACGGGAAGCTGGGAGGTGACAGGTCCTGTCATTGCCGATGATAGAACGATGGATCTGGTACGCACAGGTCGTCTCGGATCCTTTTTAAACGTCTTTGGTGCCGAGCGAACACGAAAAGCCCAGGAAGTGGCCGTAAACGAGTCGCGTCTCGGCATTCCCCTCATTTTTGGATATGATATGATCCATGGTTATGCGACGATCTTCCCTATTCCTCTGGGTGAAGCAGCCAGTTGGGATCTGGATCTGATCAAGCGTTCTGCTGAAATTACAGCCATTGAAGCCACAGCTGCAGGATTACACTGGAATTTTGCACCCATGGTCGACATCGCCAGAGATCCACGTTGGGGTCGCATCATGGAAGGTGCCGGTGAAGATCCCTGGTGGGGATCGAAAGTTGCAACTGCCAGAGTTCACGGCTACCAGGGTGACGATCTGTCCAGTACGACGACCATCGCTGCTACAGCCAAACATTTCGCAGCATACGGCGCTGCTGAGGGAGGTCGTGATTACAATACAACCGAACTTTCAGAACGAACCTTGCGTGAAATTTATCTCCCTCCATTTCAAGCTGCTGCCAATGCTGGTGTAGCCACCTTCATGAACGGCTTTAATGATCTGAATGGTATACCCGCCTCAGCCAGCGAATTGTTGGTGAGACAGATCCTGAAAAAGGAATGGTCCTTTAAGGGCTTTGTCGTCTCCGATTGGGCCTCCGTTCAAGAGATGACGGATCATGGATATGCTGCGTCTGACAAGGAAGCTGCCCGATTATCGCTCCGCGCCGGGTGCGATATGGAAATGGTATCCACAACTTATGAGAATTATCTTGTGGAACTGGTTGATGAAAATCCTGCTTTTCTGGCTCTCATCGATGATGCCGTACAGCGTATTTTAGGAATCAAATATGATCTTGGCTTGTTCCAGGATCCCTATCGCTATTGCAATCCCGATCTGGAAGCAAAAACCCTGCTTCACGAGGATCATTTCACCCACGCTCGGGAAATCGCAAAACGATCAATAGTGCTTTTGGAAAATCGTGACAACATACTTCCCCTTCGGACAGATCTGAAAAATATTGCCATTATCGGACCCCTTGCCGATGATGCCGTGACACCCCTTGGCACCTGGTCAGCCCAGGGCAAAAGTGAGAATGTTACTACCCTTCTGGATGGTGTAAAGCTTGCTGTTGATGGGAGAATAAAAATTTTAACCGCTCAGGGGTGTGAGGTAAATTCTCAAGACCGGGACGGCTTTAAAAAAGCTCTTTCTATTGCCAGGCGATCAGACGTTGTGATCGCAGTCGTGGGTGAGGAAGCCCTGATGAGTGGAGAAGCTCTCAGTCGCTCTGATATAGGCTTGCCAGGCGTTCAGCTGGAATTACTTCAATCGCTGAAGGCTACCGGTGTACCCCTTGTGGTTGTTTTGATGAATGGACGACCCATTGCGGAACCCTGGATGTATGAGAATTGTGATGCTGTACTTGAAGCCTGGCATCTGGGGGTCCAGGCTGGTCCCGCCATAGCTGATGTACTTTTCGGCGCTTATAATCCCTCTGGAAAACTCCCCGTCACCATACCCCGATCTGTCGGGCAGATCCCCATATACTACAATCACAAGCAAACGGGCAGACCTTTTGATCCAAATGATCGCTATACCTCAAAATATATCGATGAAAAACATGGTCCCCAGTACCCCTTTGGATACGGCCTGAGCTATACGGAGTTCGAGTATAGCAATTTAGTGCTGGACAAATCAGTTCTAAGCAGCGGTGAAAGCTTAACCATCGAAGCAACTGTGACAAATACCGGTGACAGGATGGGAGAAGAGGTTGTTCAATTATATGTTCGTGATATGATCGGATCCGTAACCCGTCCCGTTTTAGAACTGGAAGGTTTTCAGAAAATACTGCTCGCTCCAAAGGAATCTCGAACCCTTCGGTTTAGCCTACGACCGGAAGACCTAAGTTTTTGGGGAAGAGATATGCATTATACCTGGGAACCAGGAGATTTTCAACTCTTCGTAGGGACAAACTCAGAAAAATTATTAAGGGCTGATTTCAAACTCTTATAGATTCACCCAATTTTGAAAAAGTACATCCTTTTTCTGATTCAATTGTGTATAATATAGTGAATATAATAGACTTGCCCGTTTAAAGTCTAAAGATTAACTTTTCTGATTCGAGTGGGACCAATGCGAATATCATGTTGATGGTGAAACATCAGGGGGTGAGTGCATCATCTTCCCCCGCCTAAAAATCCACACCACAACATTTTTGCTTCGCTAATACAATAAATTGAATTGAGAGTTTGATCCTAAACAATGCAAACGTACAAAAGAGAAGAGCATAAGTATTTTGAATTTCTCCCGGGTGGATTGATCGAAATTGATCTTGCCACCCGTATGATCACATTTATGAATCGTATTGCATTAACACTCTTTGAACACACAAGGGAAAATGTTGAGGCAGGCATCCCTTTGAGAGACATTTTTATGAACGATCGTGAATATGCTCGTTCTATAAAGGTCGCTGAATCTTTTGGACTGGAAAGCTATCAGAATAAGACAGCCTATACCCGGTATGAGCAACAGGACCTTTATGATTTCATGATGAAGAAAAAAAGTGGTGTGAGTTTTCTGGGTGAGTGCCAGGGGTCATTTGTTTTAAATGATGCAGATGTTCCCATTGGAGCACGAATTTATATCCGTGACCTCTCTGAGCAACGCTTGATGGAAGCGGAGCATATCGCAAATGAAGCAAAATATCACACGCTGCTTGAATATTCATCGGATATCATTTTTCTGATCGACAACCAGGGTATCGTTTTGTCTGTCAATCGAGCAGCAACAAAGTATTTAAAGCGCGATGTAAGTGAAATTGAGGGCAAGAATCTGACCGATATCTTCCCGGAACAAACGGTTGAGACCTTTAAAGGTTATTTGAATAAGACCTTTATTAGTGGTGAAAGTGCAACCTATGAAACACCCATGCCTACAAGCAACAATACGATCTGGGTCAGTACTTCCATCAACCCGGTAAGGGACCAGGAAGGCAATGTCACTGCTGTATTGGGTGTGAGTAGAGATATTACCGCCTGGAAACGAGCCGAGGAGGCCCTTGAACAGGCTCTGATCGAAGCCAGGAATGCGAATAGTCTGAAGGATCAATTCATTGCTAATATCACCCATGAGATCCGGACACCCCTGACCACCATTACGGGATTTACTGCGCGACTCAGAGAAAGCCTGG
>CAZVSF010000190.1:0-1291 GCA_964630195.1 uncultured Lentisphaeria bacterium | reverse complement strand
GAGCAACGTCTCCTGCCCTGGGATAATGATATGGATATTTCCATGTATGATACCTACAAATCGAAACTCTGGTTGGTCATCCCAATGCTGTTGTTCAGCGGGTATCGTTTGACCTTACAAAACCATCAAACGGATATGGGTCCATTTAAAAAAGGCGAATTAAAGATCATCAAGGTCCGAAATTTTTCTCGATGGATGAAAAAAGGGAAAGTTACCCTGGATATTTTTATCAAACGCAAGGTTGGCGATGAATGTCTCTGGGTCGTTGGTATTAAAAAACGGGTCCTCAAGTCCACACCCTCCCCCTACACCGAGATCCTCTCAACCATTCGCTTCAAGGAAAAAGATTATCTTATCCCCTCAGATTACGATGGCTATCTGAGTTACCGGTATGGTGACTGGCGGGAGCCACAAAAAGAATGGGATTTTCGTGTTGATGATCAAGCCATTATTGAAAAGGATTACGAGTGAAAGCTTTTATCATTGCTGCCGGAACAGGGACAAGACTTTATCCGATCACCAAAGATATACCCAAGAGCCTTGTTGATGTGGGACAAGGTTTGACACTGCTGGAGACTCAGCTACATAGTTTGAGGGAATGTGGTATCAAAGATATTGTCATGATAATTGGATACCGGGCAGATCAGATAGAATCCAAATTAAAAGCGTGTGCTAAAGATTTTAATGTTGAGGTTGTATTCAATCCTTTTTTTGAAACATCCAATAATCTGGTCTCCGTTTGGATGGCAAGGCACTGGTTCTCAGATGAGTTTATTACCATCAATGGTGATGACATATTTGATGCATCAGTGATTTCAAACCTGCTCCAAAGTCCACATCAGATCACCATGGTAACTGATACAAAGCCAGTGTATGATGATGATGATATGAAAATTATTTCTGTAGATGGTCTTGTCCAGCGGGTAAGCAAAAAGATCCCTGTCGAAGATGCCAATGGTGAATCAATTGGAATTATTAAATTTTCAGGGGCTGGACCCGCTATTTATACAGACATGCTTGAATCCATGGTGCGTCAACCAGCAAACCTAGATGTTTTTTATTTGAAGGCAATCCAGAACATCATCGATGCAGGGCATGAGGTGCATCAAAGTTTATGTGAACCTGAGGATTGGGGAGAAATCGATTTTCATCCCGATCTTGAGATGATTCGACACTACGTCAGTCAGACGAACCTGGTGGAAAGAATTCTGGATAAACCCTGATCAATTACAGGATTTAGTCATCCTCTTCCGTCACTTCAAGAATCTTCAACCCACCCAGTCCACCAGCA
>CAZVSF010000189.1:0-6151 GCA_964630195.1 uncultured Lentisphaeria bacterium | reverse complement strand
CAGTGGACTTGCACCACCTAGTTATTAACCATGCACGGCACACCAATAAAAAAAGGGCTCTGAAACGAGCCCTTTTTTTGTTTGACCTCTAGTGGAATTCAGTTTGAATTCACACGATTTATTTGATAGTGACGGCAATCTCCTTGGGAAGAGCTTCCTTGGTCTTGGGGATGCTCAAGGTTAGAATGCCGCTCTTGTATTCGGCAGCGATCTTGTCAGTGTTCACATTCTCAGGAAGTTCAATATTTCTTTCATAACTCCCTCGAGCGATCTCACGTGCCAGGTACTTCGTGCCCTCATCCTCTTTGACCTCTGCCTTTGTTGCCTTCAGGTTGAGAGTGTTGTTTTTCACTGAAACAGTGATATCATCCTTTTCAAAACCAGGTAGTGAGAAGGATAATTCGAAGTGCTTTTCCAGATCCTGTGCATCCATTGCCGGACGCCACAAGTTTGCTCTATTTGAGTCAAAATTCATATCTTCAAAAAAGCTGTTTAACATTGAATCAAAACTTCTGTTGATTCTTGGGCGGGCTACTTTTACTAATGTCATAATATTATCTCCTGTTATTTTTTAATACTTTGTCAAACACTCAAACATGGCTTTAACATGTTCGAAAGTCATGCCATTGACATTTTTGTGCCATAATGACATGTTATCATAAAAACTGAGTCGTTATAATGACATACTACTGCCACATTGGCGTTTTTCTGATTTTCTATTGTGACATAAGGGGTAATTATGGCACACTTAATGTAGTGGTAAATTCTATAATACTTCAGACGCAAATACTTGATAGTTTTCATGATCGCGTCTAGCTTCAAGCACTATGATTCAATTAATAATTCTCTCGCTCCTGTCCAGAAGAGCCCGTCAGCTCGCAGCACTATTCATCCTTTCCCTTAGTATGTCTTTGAGTGCACAATCCGCAACAGATTCGTTGAACCGCGACTTGCTTAGAAATGAAATTGGTCAAATGATCATGGTGGGTATTCGTGGAACGCACCTTAGTGGCGATGCGATGGAGCAAACCAGGAATCAAATTACCAATGGTGAAATTGGTGGTATTATCCTGTTTAAGCATAACATTAAGAATAGTAGACAGTTCAGAATTTTTGTAAAAAGCCTAAAGGCTCTGCCCGTTGAGCAACCTCTTCTACTCGCTGTTGACGAAGAAGGGGGCAGGGTAAGAAGACTTCGAAAAAGCCAGGGCTTCGAAGAGTTTCCATCTGCAGCAACAGTGGGGGCCAAGAATACACCCGATGAGGCATATAGAATCTATTCCCGTATGGCGAAACAGATCCAGCAGACAGGTCTCAACGTAAATCTGGCTCCTGTTGTCGATGTTAATATCAATAAAATTTCACCTGCCATTGGCCAATTGAATCGCAGTTTTTCCCGTAATCCAGGGCAGGTATATGAATTTAGCGAGGCATTTATCCGCGCCCATAATGATGTGGGGGTATTAACCACCTTGAAGCATTATCCAGGACATGGCAGTTCCAGGGAAGACTCCCATAATGGCATTACCGACATAACCGCCACCTGGAGATCTTCAGAACAGGTCCCCTTCAAACGATTGATCGATTCAGCGAGAGTGGACATGATCATGGCCGGTCATCTTATGGATCGAGGTGTCGATCCAAAATTCCCAGCGTCAATCTCCAAAGCTCACATTCAGCTGACCTTAAGGGACGATCTGGGATATGACGGGGTTGTCATCACAGATGATTTACAGATGGGTGCAATCATCAATCGTTTTGAGCTGGAAGACATTATTATTTCAGCAATCAATGCAGGCTGTGATATCCTGCAATTTTCTGATCCTCAGGATCTCAATGAAGATTTACCAAATAGAATTGTGGAGATCGTCCTTCAAGCAATCGAAGCAGGGCAAATCGATCCTCAACGGATCCAGGAATCCTACGATCGAATAATAAAATTGAAAAGCCGGCTCCCTGGCAGCTAAAAGTAAGCTTTAGATTGAGGAAAGTATCATGGGATCAACCTTCGCTACTGTCATAAACTGTATGGATGGTCGTGTTCAGGACCCTGTCAACACCTGGATGAAAACTGAAACACATGCCGACTTTATTGACGTTATTACTGAGGCAGGACCTGATGCACTCATGGCATCTACATCTACTGCTTCCCGTCTAATCTTAAAGAGGATCCTGGTTTCCCGGGATTTGCATCAGTCTAAAAATATGGCGCTGGTGGCTCATCATGATTGTGCGGGAAATCCTGTATCCCAAAAGAAACATGTCGATCAGCTCTTGCAATCAGCCAAGATCATGGCAACCTGGCATTTGGGAATGACTATCTATTTACTGTGGGTCAATAAGAACTGGGAAGTTGAACTTATTTCAACGATTGATTCCTGACAGCCTGATTTCGGCGGAGTCCTTTTAGTCCCGGTCGTTCCAATGGACTTGATGCAAATGACGCTTCAAAATTATCCTCATGCATGTCTTTAAAATCTGGGATGCCATCCCCCATTAATTCCTGAAGAGGGACAAAAGCTTTTATGTCGGATTGTTTTGCAAAGCGATTCCAGGGACAGACATCCTGGCATATATCGCAACCAAAAATCCATGATTCCATATTCTCCTGAATGTTTGCTGGAATATCATCCTCAGGGTCCAACTCTATGGTTGCGTAGGATATACATTGGGACCCATCCACGACATAAGGCTCAATAGCTTGCGTGGGACAAGCGTCGATACAAGCTGTACAGGTACCGCATAAATCTGGAAGCTCCACGCTGTAATGGTCGAATTCTTCGGTGGTGATGATCTCTCCGAGGAAGCCCCAGCTGCCGAATTCACGGGTAATGATATTCGAATGCTTACCCTGCCAACCGATCCCTGCAGATATGGCCCATTGCTTCTCCATGACCGGTGCTGAGTCCACAAAGACACGATATAGTTTTAAAAGCTCTTTGCGGGACAATACTGCACTCTGTTCAGGATGCAGCTTAGCGGCAAGCTCATGGAGCATTTCTTTCAAAATGATATGATAATCAAGGCCCCTGGCATATTTTGATATAACCCCATCCAGGTGCGCCCGTTTTTCAGTCTGGTGATAATTAACAAAGATTGAAATAACGGAACGAGCTTCAGGCAATAACTCACAAGGATCAAGACGTTTCGGCTTATTCCTTTTCATGTAGGACATCTTGCCGTGGTATCCCTGTTTTAACCAATCATTCAGAGGATCAGGCGAAAGCGGACTTGCTGCGGCTACCCCGAGTTTGTGAATACCAAGATCAGCACCAAATTGTTGAAGATCATTAAATTTTAACATAGGTCGAACGGGCTAAAGCTGAATGTCTTCGCCACCGATAATACCTTTTTTTGTTGCTACGAGTCTGCAGGCAATAGTCTGAGGATCATGCTCAAAAAATATCATGGCATCCCGTTCTAAAAGCCTGGGCAATATTTCCTTTTTCTCGGCAATACTCCGCATGGGTTCAATGTCATATGCCATGACCCAGGGCACTGGAATGTGGGCTTTCATGGGGAAGAGATCACCACCGTACATCAACGTATTTGCCCCATCAGAGATCACGGGTAGCTGTTGTCCAGAGGTATGACCATGCACAATTTCCAACTGGATATCATCAAAAAGTTCATGTTCGGAATTCAAGATATTCAGCATATTATTCTCTGCAAGAACAGCCCAGTTTTCACTCAGATAACTCGCTCGATCTTTTTCAGAGGGAGCATTGGCCAATTTCCAGTTATCTTGTTGAATCCAGTATTTTGCATTGGGAAAAACAGGGACCACTTCGCCATTTTCCACTCTGGTATTTCCACCGACATGATCGAAGTGCAGGTGTGTGCAAATAACATCTGTGATCTCATCCACGCCCACCCCAAGGGCAGCCAAACTCTGGGGTAAAATAAATGTATCCGACTCTATCTTATATATTTCTCGGTGCTTTGGCTGCCATTTGTCCCCATTGCCAGTATCAATGAGAATCTTTCTGTCCCTAGATTCCAATAATAAAGTACGCGTCACCATATCAATGCGATTTAAGTCATCGACTGCAACCTTCTGAGACCAAAGTGTTTTAGGCACCACACCAAACATGGCGCCTCCATCCAGAGCGAATCTGGAGGTGACCAACGAGGTTAATTTATAAGCACCGATTTGCATGATTAAGCCTCCTGATCAGGCAGATTCAAATGATGATTTAAAGCGCAGAGATACATTCACCAGGGCTATTAGAACAGGCACTTCTACCAGCGGTCCTATTACAGCAGCAAAAGCTTCTCCTGAATTGATCCCAAAAACGGCGACAGCAACAGCAATAGCAAGCTCAAAATTGTTGCTGGCAGCTGTAAATGCCAGTGAAGTTACTTTCTCATATGAGGAGCTGATTTTCATACCCATATAGAAGGAAAGAAAAAACATCACCAAAAAGTATATGATCAATGGCAGTGCAATTCTTAAAACATCCAGAGGTATCTCCACAATGAGCTCACCCTTTAAGGAGAACATTACAAAAATTGTGAAAAGTAATGCCACCAGCGTCAGAGGACTGATGGTCTTTATAAATTTCTTATTATACCATTGCTCTCCCTTTTGCCGGATAAGGATAACACGAGACATAAGACCAGCAAAAAATGGTATCCCCAGATAGATACCAACACTTTTTGCAATATCCAGCATGGATATACTGGCTGCCTCCAGCTCAAAGCCAAACCAGCTTGGGAAAACCGTAAGATATAGATACGCGAAAAGGGAGAAAAACAGGATCTGGAAAATTGAATTCAGTGCCACCAGGCCGGCTGTGTATTCCCTATCGCCTCCGGCCAGATCGCTCCAGACGATGACCATGGCGATGCATCTTGCCAGACCAATCAAGATCAGGCCTGTCATATAGTGGGGGTAGTCTCTCAGGAATATTATGGCCAACAAAAACATCAGGAGCGGTCCAAGCACCCAGTTCAAAACCAGGGAAAAACTCAAAACGGGGACATCCTTAAACAGGCTTCCCAGACGTTCATAGCGAACCTTGGCAAGCGGAGGATACATCATGATGATCAGACCGATGGCAATGGGGATATTGGTGGTACCAGATTGCATACTATTCCAGAATCCACTTAAACCTGGCAGGACATAACCAGCCAGCACGCCTGCAGCCATAAAAAGCAGGATCCAGAGCGTTAAATATCTATCGAGAAAACTTAATTTTCTCCCTGTCTTTTCCATATGGAGTAACCCTTCAAATGTTTGACCTGCCCCCAACGCTTCCATGTTAAACAATAATTAGATTCACCAAAGTGAGATATTTTTGTAAGATGCATAAATGCAGAGCACACGCTCTGTCAGGGGATCCATATATTCCAACAAGTATATGCCTCCCTACATGTCTTGAATCCAAGTTTAACATCCCGCCCTAACCCGCATTTTTCATGAGGGAGTGCAAAAGTAATTGTATCATATTGTGTTTGTAAAAGTTACACAAAATATTGAAAAATACACTTTGTACCCAAGGTAGTTCTGACGCTGGAATTTTGATTTCTGACAAGGCGAGAGGATAAATCATCCGCAAGCGGTCTGTATGACCGCTGAGGACGGATTTATTCCGAACAACGCAGTCAGAAATCAAAATAACAAGTCAGGTTGTGCTGCCTCATGAAATATGTGGGCTAATAGTTTATGGCACAGAAAATGCCCTTGTTTCCGCGTAGCTCGCGTGTAACATGAATCCAGAATGAATGATTCTATACGAAGGAGATAGCAATGTATCAACCAAGCAACTTCATCTCTACTGATTTACAAATAAATTCATGGGCTGACCTTAAACCCTACTTTGACGCCCTTACCAACAGTCAGGTCAAAAACAGCGAAGACCTGGGTCAATTGATCATTCACTACAGTGAAACCCTGAGTGTTTTTCATGAGCAGAATGCCTGGTCCTATATCAATATGACCCGTGAGACATCCAATAAGGAGTATCTTGAGCGCCATGAGCTTTTCGCCACCAAAATTGCTCCTGAATTGGAGAAGGCTGCCAACGGAGTGGAAAAAATGATTGTCAACCATCCAGCTTTTGACACACTACCTGACGAGCGATTTGGTCAGTTAAAGAAAAGGTTAAAAAGAGAGTTGGAATTATATCGAGATGAAAACGTGTTTTAA
>CAZVSF010000188.1:0-6180 GCA_964630195.1 uncultured Lentisphaeria bacterium | reverse complement strand
GACGGGTTCAATAATTTGCTCGCCATTGAGAAAGCGAATAGCATCCAGCAGGGTGTTGACAGGGATAACCTCGATATTGCCTGTGACAGCTGCCTCACGTGCATTCTGGGCAGGGAGGATCAATCCCTTCATCTTTTGTTGATGGACTCCCACAGCAGAGGGAAGCGCACCTTTGACAGAGCGAAGTGTCCCATCCAGCGATAACTCCCCCATGAGAACATAATCCTCCAGATCTTCATGCAGAACAATACCCAATGCTGCCAGTATTCCAATGGCGATGGGAAGATCGAAAGCGGATCCCTCTTTTTTAATATCAGCCGGTGCCAGGTTGATGGTATATGCCTTGGGTGGAAATCTGAAGCCGCTATTCTTAATGGCAGAAATGACTCTTTCTTTGCTTTCCCGAACGGCTAACTCCGGCAACCCGACGGTTGAATATCGGAATGCCTGTCCCTCCACATTTACCTCCACTTCAACCAGATATGAATCTATACCAATCAGTGAACTGCTTAATACGCGTGCAAGCATATAGTCTCCTTTCTTTGACCAAATACATAGGCAAGGCTGGATAGCCTCACATTTGATACTTTATTTTTGGTGAATCAGGAGAGGTGTGCCTGGTTAGCTGGACGACCTCAGGGGATGAGATATTAAGCAGAGATTACATACAGTTTTGATCAAATGCCTGCTCAATAATGAGTTTGTTCATATATTTCCAACGTTTTGAATTCGCCTGGGCGTTGGAGAATTTCAGGTTAAAACTAGCCATACTCTCGAATCCATGCTTCTTGGCAAGGGCTTCCAACCTTACCGGATCCTGAAGTGCATCTGGTTCATTCTTATTCAGGCATTCCGTCTCAACCGCCAGTGCGATGATCCTTAATTCTTCATCGGTCAGTACATAAGCAGTTGATGTTTTACCTCCGAGTGGCTTATAGGCCATGGGAGGATCAATTTCTGCAGCCGTATCGACACTCTTTCGTGCTTCCGAGGCAGCTATCTTACGTTCAATTGCTTTTTGCTCGAGGATTTCGTCTTTGGGAAGCCTTGAGTCCGGCGGTGTGGTCTTGCCCCAGAATAGTTCCAATACAGATTTATCTTCAGACTTGATTTTTTGATTGGCGTACTTGATCGCATTTAAAAAGGGTGTGGATTTATTCGCATCGATCTCGAAATACAGATCTATCCAGCCGATGAATTCATCCATGGCTGCATCGCCGTTATCTTCCATGACCAGAAGATTTTGCCATATCATAAATAAATTGTCGATTTCCTCATTGAAATGATGGGTGTTTCGGGGTGAGGTGGCGATGGTTTCGTTGGCCAGTTTCCTGACTTCATAAGCGCTTGAAATATACGCGAAAAGAAATGTTTGTTTTTCAGTTGGGGTTAAAGCTGACCAATAAATGCTTTGTGCAAAGGCAACATGTTCCTCAGCAGTATCCAGGGTAACAGCATCTTGGGCGAAAGAGGGATAGGACAGGCACAGACTGAAGACTGAGATACAAAAAAGAGTTTTCCTCATAGAATTTCCTACTGGTTTATTAATAGTGCCTAAATCTAAGCATAGATTCAAATACAGGTACAAAAAAAAATAATTTCATCGGATACTTTGGGAGATAGGGTGAACACCACGTACCGGTCAAATAACACCATACTTTGATGTTATGGATCTACCCAGTTTCCCTCAAGCTTGATCAACTCAATTAATGAGTCCACGGCATCTGCCTGCGGAACATGCGGGCGCACAACCATCTGCCCTTTGTAAAGGGATACTTTTCCAGGACCTGTACCCACATAACCAAAATCAGCGTCTGCCATTTCACCTGGACCATTCACGATACACCCCATAATTCCAATTTTTACACCCTTCAAATGGCTTGTCCGTTCTCGAATCTGAGCCGTGACCTCTTCAAGGTCAAATAGCGTTCGACCACAGGAGGGACAGGCGATATACTCTGTTTTGGTCATGCGACTGCGACTTGCCTGAAGAATACCAAAGGATATTTCATTCAAATCCTGAGCGTCCAACTTGTCAGATCTTAACCACAATCCATCTGCCAGACCATCATTCAGGATAGCACCAGATTCAGCTGATGCATCAAGCAAAAATAGATCGCGAGGCTGTGACCTGCTTTTATTCATAACAATAACAGGCTGTTTCCTGCCAAGGTTCATCAGTTCCAGAATGAATCGTCTCAGATCCGCGAGTTGGTGGATATTATTTGAGTGGAGTACCCATACGATATCAGACCCATCTGGCAGCGATTCAATATCATCATCCGTGCTAATCTGAATAAAATTTGTAGCGGGATGTTTTATTGACGCTGCAGAATAGGCATTCAAGGCGAATACAGGATAGCTGTTAGCGATGTGCTGATTGACCATCCAGGTCTCTGAATCATAGAGCATTATGGTATTATCTGGTAGTTGAATGCTAGTGCCATTTTTACCAAAATAAAGGATATCAGCAGCTTGATCACCTGCCACCCATGTATTGCTCAGCAAGTCAAATTGATATCCAACCGCTTTAAGTTCTTCATCTGCGACACCATCTTTGTTGGAGAGATCGGCAACCACCACGGGTACCTGATCGCCACCAATAATTGATGTTGTATGCGTTTCCCGACGTTGATACTCAAATAAATTGATCGGAAGATTCTCCAGGGGTTTGATTTCGTCATGATCTTTCAGTGTAGCAATTGATTGAAGGATGGCTTTCCCAACTGGGATTTCAGCCTCAGGGGCTTCAGTCAGCGATACTCTTATCGTATCGCCCAGGCCATCTCTCAGAAGTGAACCGATCCCCAGCGATGATTTGATCCTGGCATCATCACCATCACCAGCCTCCGTGACACCCAGGTGCAGAGGATAATTGAAACCCTCTTTATTCATTTGGCTGACCAATAGACGATATGCTTGAATCATGATGCGGGTATTGCTGGCCTTCATTGAAATGACCAGCTCATGATAATTATTCTCGGTACAAATTCGGACAAACTCCATCGCAGATTCGACCATGCCCTGCGGTGTGTCACCATAGTGGCTAAGTATTCTATCCGATAAAGAACCATGGTTTGATCCGATCCGCATGGCTGTGCCTTCCTCACGACACAATTTTACCAGAGGTGTGAATCTTTCCCGGATTCTGTCCAATTCCGCCTGATATTCACTTCTGTTGTACTCCAACACCTCAAATCGTTTACGATCCACATAATTTCCTGGATTTACACGTACCTTTTCAACCAATCTGGCTGCTGCTTCGGCGGCGCGTGGAACAAAGTGGATATCAGCAATGAGAGGAACCTGATAGCCCCTTTTCCTTAATTCAGTCTTGATGACAGCAAGATTTTGTGCTTCCTTCACGCTTGGAGCTGTTATTCTTACATAATCGCATCCTGCTTCGACAAGACGAATGGTCTGTTCAACAGTGGCTTCGGTATTCATTGTATCGGTATTGGTCATGGACTGGATTCGAATAGGGTGATCACCACCCATGGGAATGTGCCCAATGTTAACGACACGACTTCTATAACGCTGATAACGTGTTAACATTTCCAGAGAATCAGAAAAATGCTTACTCATATATGTGAAATATCCTTGTTGGTCTTCTTCATTTCACCTCAATCTAAAGGGGAGTGTCCCTGAAACCAATTGGAATACCCGACAGGATCAACACCTTTAGAGAACAATCGTTTTATCCTTCAAGTTGTACCTTGTTCCAGCAGTGACTTCCATTTATTTTCACCGTTCGAAAACCGGAATAAGGAACTCATATGTTAAATGCTAACATTTATGATAAACGAAGAAATAATCTGATCAAGAAAATGGGACAAGGCGTTGCAATCCTCAAAGGGGCGCCTGAACAAGTCCGCACTAACGATACGGAATATCCCTATCGCCAGGATTCCGACTTCTACTATCTCACAGGATATACAGAGGCTGGTGCAGCCTGCATCATTGACCCCAATAATGAAAAAAGTCCTTTTACCCTGTTTGTGCTCCCACAAGATCCCAAAAAGGAAGTGTGGACAGGATGGCGCTTGAGCTTTGAGGAAACAGTCCAGAAGTATGGGGCCGATGCAGCTACTGATATTGCTGAATTTGAGACTGCCGTTCTGGCAGCTATGAAATCAGCTTCCATGGTGTATACAAATCTTAATCATGATAAAGAGCATCAATACAAAATGCTTGACCTGGTTGGACAGGTACGTAAAGAAGTGCAGCGTCGAGGTGGTGGACCTTCAGGTCTTGAATCGATTGGCACGGTCACGCATGCCATGCGTCTTATTAAGGATCAACATGAAGTTGACCTGATGCAGAAAGCCGCCGATATTTCTGCTGACGCCCACTCAAAAGCCATGAAATTATGTTCGCCAGGCATATACGAGTATCAGCTCCAGGCTATCATTGAAAGTCACTTTGTTCACGAAGGCAGTGCTGGTCCTGCATATACATCGATCGTTGGCGCAGGTGACAATGCAACCGTTTTGCACTATGTCAAAAATCGTGATCAAGTCCAGGACGGTGATCTGGTACTCATCGATGCTGCTGCTGAATTCGATATGTATGCCGCCGATATAACCAGGACCTTTCCAGCCAATGGTAAATTCACTGATGCTCAAAAAGATCTGTATAAAGTGGTACTAAATGCCCAAAAGGCAGTCATCGAGGCATCCAGGCCTGGGGTAAGCTTTCAGGAGCTCCATGATCTCGATCTACGACTTCTGGTGGAAGGAATGATTGAAATAGGTCTACTTGCGGGAAATGTGGACGACGTAATCCAAAATGAAACCTACAACGAATATTTTATGCATAAGACTGGTCATTGGTTGGGGCTTGATGTACACGACATGGGAAATTATATGGCCGAGGGCGATTCCATCAAACTGGAAGCAGGGATGGTTTTTACAGTTGAGCCCGGTATATATGTAAACTCAAAATCGAATGCTCCGGAAAAATTCAAAGGAATTGGGATAAGAATAGAAGATGATATCCTGATTACAGAAAATGGAAACAAAAACCTGACGGTTGCAGTTCCAAAAGAGATTGACGATATTGAAGCACTTATGAAATCAGAATAATTCAGGGAATGCGAATGAAAACTATACTTAAAAGGTCTGGACCCATTCTTATTCTTTTCATCCTTGTTGCTATGGGATGTAAAAGTAAGACCACAGACTCGGTTTATAATCCAAATGAATTCACACTACTGGTTGCCGCCAGCAATGATGGGGAAGTAGGACCCTGCGGCTGAAAGTCTAATCCACTTGGCGGTCTCGCCAGGAAGCATACGATTTTAAAGGAGTTGGTTAAAACTGAAGCGACATACTTTGTCGATGCCGGTGATGCATTGTTTAAATATGCCGTTATCCCCGAGAGTCGACTGGATCATCTCAAAGACGTGGGCCGAGCAATCATATCCGCCTACAATCTTATGGGGTGTCAGGTGATGAATGTCGGGAGTAATGATCTGGCAGGCGATCTGGATTATATCCTGGAGATGCAAAAGTTAGCAGACTTTCCATTTATTTCTGCCAACATAAGGTCAACGGCTTCTGATAAACTATTATTTGAACCATATGTGATCATCAATACTCCAGATCAAAAACTTGGCTTTGTTGGCATATCGAGTGGTGATCGAAGATTAAAGTCATTCAGCTTTGATGATCCAGTAGAGATAGCCCAAAAGTCCATTGACAAAATTAAGGACCAGGTGGATCTGGTTTTCTTGATGGCCAATGTTGATGATAAAACTGAGCGGGAATTAACTGCAGAAGTAAAAGGCTTTGATTTCCTGCTTCGCTCAAAGACAGGTTCACTGCAACGAAACCCCCGCGAACAGGATGGTAAAATTGTTATCAAGATCGGTAAGCAGGGAAAATATGCAGGTGTGCTTAAAATTAGAAATGTTGACGATGTCAGTAAAATGAAGAATGTCAGCTCTCAATATTCTCGAATCAAGTTTGCGGACAATAGACTGAATGCCATGGCCAAGGGACTTGAAGAGGGGCAAACACTGGAAGAACATTTCGCAAATGATGAAGCCAGGATGAAACTGATCACCCGTCTTCGTAATGAGAAAAAAACAAATGCTGATCTGATAAAGCAATTGAAAAATTCTTATTACCTCGAGGCAATTGCATTGAATGCTAAAATTGAAGATACCCCTGAGGTAGC
>CAZVSF010000187.1:0-6208 GCA_964630195.1 uncultured Lentisphaeria bacterium | reverse complement strand
AGTCTCTCACGTGATATCCTATTTGCTCAATGATCTCACCGTGACTTTCGGAAACCTGCCTGATATGTGGGGCATAAATGATGAGATCTCCGCCATCGGCCACAACAGGTTCCAGCTTATACATGCATTTACCACCCGTCCACAGTTCATCATACATTTCCGGTGCACGAGAGAGCACGGTGTGATAGCTCCTGTCGGTATAGACGATGTGAAGTTTGTCGGAGAGGTCTGAGGCTGCTTCCCAGGCATCCTCGGGTGTTCCCAGGTATAACCCAGCCAGAGCACTGCCCTTCACAACCAGACTCATACACATGCGTTCCACAGGTAGAAAGGCTGCCGCACGATCTACCACGGCACGCACGGGTGTGTATTTGTGCCCAATGATCATGGGATTGGTGATCAGCGCACCGAGCCAGTGAAACATATCGATAATCTCCTGCCCGGCAATTCCTGGGAACAAATACTTATTTCCTCCCGAGAAGCCGACAACCTCATGTGGAAAGGTGGGACCGATGATAAGCAGCAGATCGTAATCATAGACCATTTTATTGATCGTGACATCAACAGCTTTTTTTATCCTACCACCTGAAAGTTTAGCAACTTCTTCTGCAGAGAAGGTTCCGGCGACACGTAGCTGTTCGGGATCCTGCCAATGGTGATTAAAAAAGCGCGCTTTCGGATATAAGGAAGTCCTTTCCTTCTGGGTAATGCCAACACGCTGATTGATGGCCGCATCGCTCATGGGAGGATGGGTTCCCAGGGCCACAATAAAATCTAATAAAGCCGCTTTTTCAGCAAGCTCAGCATAAACCAGTCTGAACATGAGATCTATGGGAGCTGTTCGTGTATGATCAGGTATAATGCACAAGACCTTTTTACCCTGTACGTTCCTGTCTGTAAAACTCTCTCTGATCAGTTTTTGTGCTTCTGATTCAGAAATTGCCTGATCTGTGTAGCCCAACCCTATCATGCTGATGTTATCCGCAAGATCTCACTAGACGTCATAGGTAGTTGCTGAGGTATTGCCACCTCGACCTGTCCAATTGGTATGAAACCATTCTCCGCGTTCTTTATCTACGCGTTCATACGTATGGGCACCAAAATAATCACGCTGCGCTTGAAGCAGATTGGCTGGCAATCTCTCAGACCTGTATCCGTCATAATAGGCCAGAGCGGCACCCATGGCCGGCATGGGGATACCCAATTCAACAGCTTTGGTTATTACTCTGCGCCAGGCAGCTTGTGCTTTGGTAACAGCCTCTGTGAAGAATGGATCCAATAACAGATTGGTTAATTCATGATTGGCTTCAAAAGCATCCTTTATCTTTCCCAGGAAAGCTGAACGGATGATACACCCACCCCGCCACATGAGGGCAATGCCACCGTAGTTGAGGTTCCATCCATAAGTTACTGCTGCTGAGCGCATTAACTGATATCCCTGAGCATAGGAAACGATCTTGGATGCATAGAGAGCATCCTCTAGATCATTGATAAATGCCTGTCTATCTGTGATGGATGTTTTCTCCGGACCCATCAGCACTTTGGAAGCCTCGCGACGTTCATCCTTGATGGCAGACAATGCTCTGGCGAAGACAGCTTCCCCGATGAGTGTCAGGGGCATGCCTTCATCCAGCGCGGCAATAGCGGTCCACTTACCTGTTCCTTTTTGACCAGCGGTATCCAGGATCAGATCGACGGTAGCAGCTCCATCTTCATCTTTGTAGCCCAAAATATCACGGGTGATCTCAATCAGGTATGAATCCAATTTTCCCTGGTTCCATGTTGCGAGTACATCAGACATTTCTTCATTGGACATGCCCAGTCCCTGACTCATCATCTGGTAAGTCTCACAGATCATCTGCATATCGCCATACTCGATACCATTGTGGACCATTTTGACAAAATGTCCGGCACCATTCTCACCGACCCACTCACAGCATGGTTCACCTTCGTCAGTGTGAGCTGAAATTTTCTGAAAAATCGGTTTGACCTGCTCCCAGGCAGCATTGGACCCACCAGGCATGATCGATGGACCCAGGAGGGCTCCCTCTTCACCCCCTGAAACACCGGTACCGACATATAGCATGCCCTTTGATTCTACGAGTTTTGTCCTGCGAATAGTGTCAGGAAAATGTGAATTACCACCGTCGATAATGATGTCACCCTTATCAAGGAAAGGTATGACCTGTTCAATAAAGGCATCTACTGGACTGCCTGCCTTGACCATGATCATCACTTTTCGGGGGCGCTCAATGCCTGCGACAAATTCTTCAACGGTGTGGTATCCATGGATATTTTTTCCCTGGGCGCGGCCTCCGATAAATTTATCCACTTTGGATGTGGTCCGATTGTAACAGGCAACGGTAAAACCCTTGCTTTCCATATTTAAAATGAGGTTCTCCCCCATGACCGCCAGGCCGACGACTCCGATACTTGATTTTTGTTCTGACATCTTTATCTCCATAAATTTTGTTTATTCATTCTGACGATATCCTGTTACCAGTCTTTGCGAGGAGTGCAACGACGAAGCCTGTCCGCCGTACTGCGTACTTGCTGGAAGGCAGGCAATCTCGACAATGAGATCGCCGCGTTCCCTCCGCTCACTCGCAAAGACTCTCTTATTGTCCCAGCGAGGAGCCCTTCGAGAAACCGCTTGGCAGGTTTCAGCCCCAGAGTGACGCATCCAGTTTGTGTGCGTCTTGCTGAGCTTGTCGAAGTATAGCACACAAACGTCAATTATCATTATACTCCACCATAAGCGGAAAAACCACCATCCACAGGCACAACAATACCTGTAACAAATTTTGAGGCATCTGATACCAACCAAATCGCCGTACCTATCAGGTCTGAGGGCTCGCCAAAGCGCCCCTGTGGGGTGTGACTCAATATTTGGCTACCCCTTGCCGTCAGTTCCCCGGTATCCTTGTCAGTCAATAGAAAGCGATTCTGTTGGGTGAGGAAGAATCCTGGTGCCAGAGCATTCACTCGAATATCCGGGGAATATTCCTGAGCAAGGTGAACAGCCAACCATTGCGTGAAATTAGAAACCGCAGCTTTCGCCGCCGAGTAGGCGGGAATTCTTGTTAAAGGTCGAAAGGCGTTCATGCTGGAAACATTGAGAATATTCCCATATTTGACCTCGGCCATGTGTTTACCGAAAACCTGGGATGGCAGGATCGTACCGCTCAAGTTTAAACCTGACACAAATTCCAGACTCTCTTTGGGTATATCAAAGAAAGGCATGTCTGGTCCTGTCGTGGCTTTGGGATGATTCCCTCCGGCCCCATTTACCAGAATGTCAACCCCTCCCATCCCATCAATGCAACTCCTCAGGGCATTCTGAATACTTGCCTTATCGAGAACATTTATTTCAATACCAAAATGTTCAGAGCCCAAATTCTCAGCCACTTCCTGGGCCCTGTCAACGGCCAGATCAAGAATGGCAATTCTGGCTCCAGCCTCTGCAAACCCCTTGGCAAGCGCGGCACCTAAAACGCCGGCTCCACCAGTGATGGCTATGCGTTTTCCTTTTATATCAAATCTATCCATCTAATGATTTTTCCTTTTCTAATGTTCTACATGTATCCGAATAATGTGGGTAAAACTTCAGTTAACCATGGGATGTAGGTGATAAGCATGAGGACTGCAACCATGACAACATAGAAGGGCATCAACGATTTTACCAGATTACCGATAGTCGTCTTCCCAATGCCGCATCCTACAAATAGGACAGTCCCTACAGGTGGTGTTGTCAGACCAATACACAGGTTGAGGATCATCATGATCCCAAAATGAAGCGGACTGATCCCCAGTTGGGATACGACTGGCAGAAAAATCGGTGTAAAGATCAACACTGCCGGGGTCATATCCATAAATGTACCGACAGCAAGAAGAATGAGATTGATAATGAGCAGGATCAGGAACTTACTCTCAGTCATGCTCACTAAAGCCTGACTGATACTCTGGGGTATATTTTCGTAGGATAGTATCCAGGACATCGCCGAAGAGGCACCGATTAGTAACATGACCATGGCAGTAATCTCAACGGTTTTCAGGAGTATCTCAGAGAGCTGAGACAATTTAACTTCCTTGTAAAATACAACTGAGAGCAGCAGGGAATACAAAACAGCAATGGCAGATGCCTCTGTGGCCGTAAAGATCCCTGCGATAATACCACCTATGACGATGACGATAAGCATCAAACTGGGGATAGCATCCCCGAGCTTCCTGGCAGCATAGATAAGCGTTGGTCTTTCGCCTCGGGGATATTTCCGTATGGTTGCGATGATGGCTGCCGCGCCTATTAAGCCCAGTCCCAGGAGAATACCAGGGATGTAACCAGCAATAAATAGGGCCGCGATTGAGACCCCTCCGCTGGCCAGCGAGTAAACGATAAGAATGTTGCTGGGAGGAATCAACAATCCCGTTGTGGATGCAGTGACGGTCAGGGCAGTATTGAAATTTTTATCGTACCCTTCCTTATTCATGACTGGAATCATAAAACCACCAATGGCTGTGGTTGCCGCAGCTGCTGAACCAGAAATAGCCCCAAAAAACATACAGGCCACTACATTCACATAGGCTAAGCCGCCAGGAAACATGCCAACCATCACCTTGGCAAAATCAATCAATCTCCTGGCGATTCCCCCCCGGCCCATAAGTTGTCCGGAGAGGATAAAGAAAGGAATAGCCAGCAATGCAAAACTATCGATCCCAGTAGCCATTCGCTGGGCAATGGTTGTAATAGCTGGTCCCACGGGGATTGTGAATAGCATGGTGAACATGGTGGAAAGCCCGATGCTAAAGGCAATGGGAACATTCAGTGCGACTAAAATTATGAAGCTGATCACAAGGACAAGAATAGAGGCTTCCATCAGCTCACCTCCTCTTTGGAAAATTTACCTCGCATGGAATCGAGTATTTCCTCCAGTGAAAAGACGATCATTACAAATCCACTGAGGGGTATCACCGAATAGATATATCCCATCCTGATTCCCAGTGAAGCTGATATTTGATCAAGGCTGAAAGTAAGGGCCACAAGCTTGATACCACCTATCACCATAATCAAGGCGGCAAAAAGGATTACCAGAGCATATATGAGAATGATCAACAGGTCCTTCTGTCTTCCCTCAAGCTTGTTTGAAAGAATATCGATTCCCAGATGAGAGTGGGTACGCAACGCGTAACTCCCACCCAACAAGCCGATCCAGATCAGCAGGAATCGAGCCAGTTCTTCGGTATATGAACTTGGAGAAGACATAAGGAAACGCGTAATCACCTGCCAGGTCACAACCAGAACAATCAGAGCCATAAGAGCTACAAGTATTTTCTGTAAAGCACTGTCTATCAATTGCGTAAAGGATTTCATTCTTCAATTCCTTTCTGCACGTGAATGGCATCTATTTCCTGGATGAGATCGAAAATTGGAGTCCCTCGATAGGACTCATGCATGTCCTTCACAGCATTTTGGAAGGCACTTTTTTCAGGACGAATAATTTTAACACCGGCCTTCTCAACCTCTGCAAGGGCATGGTCTGTAGATTTTTTCCAGAGCTCGCGCTGGTAGCTAACGGATTCATCGACTGATTCCTGCAGCCAGTGTTGTTGCTGCTCAGTAAGTGAATTCCAAACCACTGTGCTTATAAGCAGAATATCAGGAACCGAGGTATGTTCATCCAATGAATAATATTTGCATACTTCATAGTGTTTCGACAGATAAAAGCTCGGTGGGTTATTCTCAGCACCATCCACCACGCCCTGTTGCAGGGCAGTATACAATTCTCCCCATGCGATGGGTGTGGCAGAGCCGCCCAGGGCTTGAACCATCTGAACTGCAGTTTGACTTTTCATCACTCGAATTTTCAGTCCCTGCAAGTCTGCCGGGGAATTTATAAGATTCTCCTTGGTGTAAAAACTTCGACTCCCGGCGTCATAGTAGCCAAGCCCCCTCAATCTGAAATCCTGACCAGCCAGTAGAATCTCCTGACCGATTGGACCCGTAAGAATTTCCCACAGATGTGCTTCGCTTCTGAATACATAAGGAATACTGAATAGCTTCATTTCAGGGACAAATGATTCCATAGGACTTGCCGACACTTTTGTCATGGCCAGACTGCCAATCTGGAGTAATTCGATAAGCTCACGCTCCGCTCCAAGCTGTCCGCTGGGGTAAATATCGAGTCGCATTTGCCCCCCGGACTTTTCTGCA
>CAZVSF010000186.1:0-6225 GCA_964630195.1 uncultured Lentisphaeria bacterium | reverse complement strand
AATGATACCCCATTGAGCATAGCGGTTAGAAACGGTCATCTGAAAGTAGCGATATTGCTCATCGCAAATGGTGCAGTGATCAAAGGCATAAATCGTAGCGACGTACCACTACTGGATATGGCAGTGCGAAATAATGATATTGAAGTCGCACAAATGCTCATAGAAAAGGGAATTGATATTAACCATATCAGCGGTAGTTACACACCACTCCAAAGAGCGGTACTCAAGGGAAATGCTGATATGGTGCTGTTGCTGCTTGATAACGGTGCTCAAATCAAAGTGAGACATCAAGATGCAATGCACACGGCTGCCTACGAAGGCCAGACAGAGATAGCAAGGCTACTGGTGTCGCGCGGGGGTATGGTGGATAAGCCTCATATACAGATTGCTGAAGACAGGGGCCACATACAAACAGGTGATTACATGCGACAGGTGATTGGAGTTTCCATAAGCAGTGATCTTGAAGTCTTGTCGGCAGATCTGATGAACTCTAACGATTTTTCTGATGAAAGAAGAGCAAGAGCAATAAAACTGGCCAACAGGCTAACTCCTCCACCAACGGTTTCAGAAGCAGCCAAACGGCTTATGTCCGAAGGTATCGCAGCCATGAGGATTGCCGATAGCCTTGAGAGTTACGAAAAAGCATCAAAAAAATTTCAAGCAGCCGTAAACCTTGCCCCTTGGTGGGCTGATGCAAACTTCAATCTTGCTGTCTCGAAAGAGGCCTTGCGAGATTTTCTTGCATCAATATACTACCTAAAGCTCTATTTGTTAGCATCACGAAATTCGTCTGACTCAGCTGCTGTACAGCAGAAAATCTATGAGTTGGAGTATTTGCGAGATCAAAAGTGGAACGCTGAAAAACTAACCGAAAGCGGTATAGCATTACACCTGCGCAAGGACATCCAGGGTGCGATCAGCAAAATCAAAGAGGCGATCAAGACAGACCCTCAGTCTGCCAAAGCCCATGCCGTGTTGGCTCGGCTGTTAAAAGAATCGCTCAACTGCAAGGAAGCTATCACAACCGCAGAACAAGCAATTCAATTAGGCTATAGAGAAGCGATTGTTTATGCCGATCTCGCGGATTGTTATCATGAACTCAACGACTTGAAGAAGGCGATCAATGTACTCGAAGATGGGTTGAGAGAGTCAAGCAATGCATTTCTGCATCAGAGACTGGGACAGTATTACATTGAGGATGGCCAGCAGAAACAAGCACTTGATCATCTAAATATGGTGCAGATGTTTTGGGATACATATGGTGATAATCCTCTCTTCACGGAAGGCATTGATATTGAGTGGGTATCAAGAAAGATTGGCGAGCTCAGCAAGTGACTTGACCGCTCTTAACCTGAAGTTGACGCTAAACAATAATCATTAGTTTGCATCAAAACACTCCGTCAGGCCCCAGGATAAAGTCGGCGTACGAGACTTTTGGGATCTTGACATCCTGCGTTGGAGTACTCGTGTCACAGGAAAATTGACGCCAAACCGGACAAGGTAGTTGACGTTAAACACAGAACTCAGAATTCACAGGGAAGAGGAGTAATTTCCTACCGTCTGGCAGGTGTGCCAACTGATGTCTTGAGTAGACTTTCACATCGAAATTGACTTGGATCATCGAAATGAAATCCGTAATTGGATAGAAAAGTGACTTTTCCATTTCAATACTAAGAGATCATGCATAGGCCTTTCCCCGCTTACAAAGGAAATGATCCATATATATTCATCTGCTACTCACATGCAGATGCGGAACAGGTTTATGCTGAATTGTCCTGGCTTCATGATCAGGGCATTAATATCTGGTATGACGAGGGTATAAAACCGGGAGAGGAGTGGACCAACGAACTGGCACAGGCTATCGAGGATGCCAGTCATTTTGTGTTCTTTGCCACGCCTGCTTCGATTGCTTCCCGGTATTGCAGAAATGAAATTCACTTTGCTCTCGATCTGGATAAACCCCACATATCCTTGCACCTTCAGGAAACCAACCTTACCGGTGGTCTTCGACTCAGTCTTGGCTCATCCCAGGCTATTTTGACCTATCAACAAGCAGCGGCTACGTATCGACAGAAACTGCTGTCATTTCTGGAAAGTGAGAAAAACGTTGCTTCGTCAAATGAATCAATACCTCCTAAACCCCAATCACAGCAAATTGCCCACTCAATTGCTGTGTTGCCGTTTGTCAATATGAGTGCTGACCCTGCGAACGAATACTTCAGTGAGGGCATATCCGAAGAAATCCTGAATCTGCTGGTTAAAACCAACAGTATGCCGGTTATTGCCCGAACATCGTCCTTCCAATTCAAGGGACAGAATCTGAATGTGAAGAGTATTGGTGATCAACTCAATGTAACTCACATTCTGGAAGGAAGTGTCAGAAAAGCAGATGATACAGTACGTATAACGGGACAATTGGTAGAAGCTGCAACAGGTATTCATCTCTGGTCAGATCGTTATGATCGGCAACTGCATGATATTTTCTCATTGCAGGACGAGATCGCATTAAACATTGTCACCGAAATAGAGAAGAAACTGGGTGTTAACGCCGGACTCAAGACAGCCCCATCCATTGACGATCACAGCACGACGAATGTGGAAGCCTACGATCTGTTTTTAAGGGCAGAAACTAATCAAAAGCAACTTAATCCGATATCCATAAAGGAGGCAATTGGCCAGTATCAACAGGCACTGAAACTGGATCCAAAGTTTGTTGATGCATGGGTAGGCCTCACTTACTCTTATTTGTGGCAGTGCTACCCAATTGTTGCAGGTGAATTCCCTTCCGTGGGTTATCCATTAGTCCGACAAACCGCGAAGAAAGTGCTTGAATTGGATCCAGGAAACGCAAAAGCTCTGTTTGCAGTCGGTTATACGGTTGCGCTTGGAGATCATCGGTGGACTGAGGGTTTTGCTCAGATGGAAGCAGCTATTGAGATGAGCTCACAGGATGCAGTCATGATATCCCTGTACGGTTCGATACTCGACGCCACTCATCAACCCAACGCAGGTGAGGTTCTTGAACGAGCCTACCGCCTTGATCCATTGTCCATCGCCGCACTGATGCTTGCATGCCACCTGTGGTTCAAGGTTAGCCAGGATGATGCAATGAGGATTATGGCTCCCTTGCTGGTCAGCGAAAAGAACAATTTCTTTATCAATATATGGATTGGTTTTGTTGAACTGGTACTGGGACGATTCGATTCTGCTGAAAAAAACATCAACAAAGCCAGAGAATTCGTTGCTAGTGATAATACGGTGGTGAGAGCGATAGATCTCTTCTGGGCTCAGATGCATGGCGATATTGAAACAGCCGATGCAATAGGTCGTGAGCTGGTAAGTCGTTCAAAGACAGAAATGATACCTTTTCTGTTTGCACCCTGGCGAAACGAGGATGTGGTTGAGATTTATCGAACAATAGTTCAATGGAATGACTACTGGATTCTAAGATACCTGATGATACCGAAGCCAGATGAGTTCCCGGATGAGGATTGGGTTGAGTTTAACCGCAGCATGAATACATCAGAACTCACGATTGATCAGGACCAGACTTTGTGGCACCCACGATCTGAAGCGAGTGTTCAACAGCTGCTGGACAGGGAAATCCAGCTTGATCAAAGCGTTATTGATCGACTCTGTGGGTATTACCTGGGCTTAGTAAACCTGACCTTTAAATGGCAAAATGAGCAGTTTATCCTTGAGAGTTCTCAAATGGCTGGGCAACTTATAGCCGTTTCGGAAAATCGTTTTGAAATGAGAGATGATGAAGCCTGGATTGAATTCATCTTTGATGATCAAAACAGACCCATTCAAGCTCTATTTCATCAGGATCAGACAGAACTCAGATTTCACAGGGAAGAGGAATAATTTCCTACCGTCTGGCAGGTGTGCCAACTGATGTCTTGAGTAGACTTTCACATCGAAATTGACTTGGATCATCGAAATGAAATCCGTAATTGGATAGAAAAGTGACTTTTCCATTTCAATACTAAGAGATCATGCATAGGCCTTTCCCCGCTTACAAAGGAAATGATCCATATATATTCATCTGCTACTCACATGCAGATGCGGAACAGGTTTATGCTGAATTGTCCTGGCTTCATGATCAGGGCATTAATATCTGGTATGACGAGGGTATAAAACCGGGAGAGGAGTGGACCAACGAACTGGCACAGGCTATCGAGGATGCCAGTCATTTTGTGTTCTTTGCCACGCCTGCTTCGATTGCTTCCCGGTATTGCAGAAATGAAATTCACTTTGCTCTCGATCTGGATAAACCCCACATATCCTTGCACCTTCAGGAAACCAACCTTACCGGTGGTCTTCGACTCAGTCTTGGCTCATCCCAGGCTATTTTGACCTATCAACAAGCAGCGGCTACGTATCGACAGAAACTGCTGTCATTTCTGGAAAGTGAGAAAAACGTTGCTTCGTCAAATGAATCAATACCTCCTAAACCCCAATCACAGCAAATTGCCCACTCAATTGCTGTGTTGCCGTTTGTCAATATGAGTGCTGACCCTGCGAACGAATACTTCAGTGAGGGCATATCCGAAGAAATCCTGAATCTGCTGGTTAAAACCAACAGTATGCCGGTTATTGCCCGAACATCGTCCTTCCAATTCAAGGGACAGAATCTGAATGTGAAGAGTATTGGTGATCAACTCAATGTAACTCACATTCTGGAAGGAAGTGTCAGAAAAGCAGATGATACAGTACGTATAACGGGACAATTGGTAGAAGCTGCAACAGGTATTCATCTCTGGTCAGATCGTTATGATCGGCAACTGCATGATATTTTCTCATTGCAGGACGAGATCGCATTAAACATTGTCACCGAAATAGAGAAGAAACTGGGTGTTAACGCCGGACTCAAGACAGCCCCATCCATTGACGATCACAGCACGACGAATGTGGAAGCCTACGATCTGTTTTTAAGGGCAGAAACTAATCAAAAGCAACTTAATCCGATATCCATAAAGGAGGCAATTGGCCAGTATCAACAGGCACTGAAACTGGATCCAAAGTTTGTTGATGCATGGGTAGGCCTCACTTACTCTTATTTGTGGCAGTGCTACCCAATTGTTGCAGGTGAATTCCCTTCCGTGGGTTATCCATTAGTCCGACAAACCGCGAAGAAAGTGCTTGAATTGGATCCAGGAAACGCAAAAGCTCTGTTTGCAGTCGGTTATACGGTTGCGCTTGGAGATCATCGGTGGACTGAGGGTTTTGCTCAGATGGAAGCAGCTATTGAGATGAGCTCACAGGATGCAGTCATGATATCCCTGTACGGTTCGATACTCGACGCCACTCATCAACCCAACGCAGGTGAGGTTCTTGAACGAGCCTACCGCCTTGATCCATTGTCCATCGCCGCACTGATGCTTGCATGCCACCTGTGGTTCAAGGTTAGCCAGGATGATGCAATGAGGATTATGGCTCCCTTGCTGGTCAGCGAAAAGAACAATTTCTTTATCAATATATGGATTGGTTTTGTTGAACTGGTACTGGGACGATTCGATTCTGCTGAAAAAAACATCAACAAAGCCAGAGCTTTTGTAGCGAACGACAATGTGACGGTGAAAGCGGTAGAAATCTGGTGGGCACAGTTGCATGGCGATATTGAAACAGCCGATGCAATAGGTCGTGAACTCGTGGAACGTTCCAAGTACGAGATGGTGCCGTTCCTGTTTTCTCCCTGGCGCTATGATGATGTGGTCGATATCTATCACACAGTAGTTCAATGGAATGATTACTGGGTTCTAAGATATCTGATGATACCCAAACCAGATGATTTCTCAGATGAGATCTGGTCCGAGTTCAATCGCAGCATGAATACTGCGGAACTCACAATTCATCAGGAAGCATATTTATGGCAGCCAAGATCTGATGAGAGTAAGAAGCAACTGCTGGATCGCGTAATCCAGTTGGATATCAGTCTTTTAGACCAATTGTGTGGATACTATGTTGGTCCGGGAATTAATCTGACGATTAAAAGGGACAATGAGCGCTTCTCCGTTGAGAGTTCCACAATCTCCGGACTGTTGCTACCTATCGCTCAAAATCGCTTTGAAATGAAAGATGACGACGCCTGGATTGAGTTCGTCTTCGATGATCAAGGCAGACCAACTCAATGCATATTTTATCAGGATCAAACCATATTCAAATTTGACCGGGCAGATGACTGAATCCTAATTTTGCTATCACACCCCAATGTTGATCCTA
>CAZVSF010000185.1:0-6320 GCA_964630195.1 uncultured Lentisphaeria bacterium | reverse complement strand
TACTCCTGCTTTTTGATTGTCCAGCCCTGCAATTCCTTGATAAGCGAATGCTCAATGCAATGCCGTGTAAATCTATTGGGAAGCTGAGAATTTATGGAGATCAACTCTGTTCCTGAATATACCATGACCGTCGCAAATTTTGTCTTTCTCGTCTCCCCCGATTTGGGCTCAACCAAAACACGGGCACCCGGGAATAAAAGTTCTTTGAGCCGGCCGGGATCGGGAACATGAGAGTCAACAATTTTTCCGTTGATCTTCACCTGAGATAGAAAACGATTGGGTCGCGCAACAAATTCAGCCTCGATCAACCCGGGAGCAAGTGCCATGGCGGTATTATTGGTCATTTTCGGCTCGCTTCAAATTATATCTTGTGAAGAAATCCTTCTTGAAAGACGGAAAGCTTCCTTGCCCAATTGCCGACCGCATGGCAGCCATTAGCTCATGGTAGAAATGAATATTATGAATACTGGCAAGCCGATAAACCAGTAGCTCATTCGCTTTGAACAGGTGCCTCAAGTAGGCGCGGCTGAAGTTTTGGCAGCAATAGCATTTGCAGTCAGCATCCAGTGGGATATGGGCATCTTTCTCACGGGCAGCCTTGGCTGAAATGGGCCCATCCCAGGTAAACATGATCCCGTGACGGGCATTTCGAGTAGGCAGGACACAATCAAACATATCCACACCCAGACCCACCGCTTCGACAAGATCTTCTGGTTTGCCAACCCCCATGAGATATCTAGGTTGATCCCTGGGGAGCAGGTCGGTCACCGCATCTGTGATCCCATACATGTCATCCTTTGGTTCGCCTACGCTCAATCCACCAATAGCATAGCCATCAAATCCCATATCAACCAGCGTCCTGGTACTTTCTTTGCGCAGATCCGGATACACGCTCCCCTGAACGATACCGAATAACTGTTGAGCATGGCCATACCTGGGTTCAGTAGACCTGAAATAATCGAGGCTGCGCTGCTCCCATCGATGGGTAAGCTGCATTGAATTGCCGGCCCGTTGTTTTGTTGCCGGATAGGCGGTGCATTCATCGAATGCCATGACAATATCTGAACCCAGTACCCGCTGAATATCCATACTGATCTCCGGGCTGAGTTTATGCTTTGATCCATCAAGTCTGGACTGGAAAACGACTCCGTCCTCTGTAATTTTATTGAGTTGTCCCAGGGAGAAGACCTGATATCCACCACTATCTGTGAGCATGGGTCCCGACCAGCTCATGAATACATGTAATCCACCAGCAGATTCCATAATTTCCATACCGGGACGTAATAATAAATGATAGGTGTTACCCAGAATGATCTGTGACCCTGTTTCAATGAGATCCTCTGGCGAAAGTGATTTTACGGAACCCGCTGTACCCACGGGCATGAATACGGGAGTTTTAATGGCACCATGATCTGTCCGGATCATGCCAGCGCGAGCCTTGGTTTCAGAACAGCTGACTAATTCCTCAATTTTCATACTGTCAGATCAGCTTCCCAAAAATTGCATCATTAGAAAATTTCATCGATTGCTGCACTCAGGCTCCGCACCGGAACAATCGTGAGCCCCAGATCTGAGAGCCCCTTGTGCTCCCCATGGGGCAGGATAATCCGATTGAAACCCAGTTTTTTTGCCTCTTCCACCCGTCTCCTGATCTGCCCCACATTACGTACCTCGCCTCCCAATCCAACCTCTCCAATGATCAGGGCACCGGCATCTACAACACGATTCTTCAAACTTGAGATAATGGCCAATGCCACTCCAAGATCTGCAGCTGGTTCTGCAATTTTTAAACCACTTACGACATTAATAAACACATCCTGTGTCCCCAGTTGAAACCCCGCACGTCTTTCTAAAACTGCCAGTAACATCTGGAGCCTTCTTAGATCGAAACCGGTAACATTTCGCTGGGGGTTTCCATAGGAAGCGCTGGCGACCAGGGCTTGTACTTCCAGAAAAAAAGTTCTACTCCCCTCCTGGCTGGTGACCACCACCGTTCCACTCACATCTGAATGTCGTTGGGAAAGAAATAATCTGGCAGGATTTTCAACAGGTATGAGACCTTTGCCCGCCATCTCATAAACACCCAGTTCGCTGGTAGATCCAAACCGATTTTTTGCCGCACGGAGGAGTCTGACCTGTGTTTGGCGGTCCCCTTCGAGGTAGAGTACGGTATCCACAAGGTGCTCGAGCATTTTTGGACCTGCCAGATAGCCATCCTTGGTGATATGGCCCACCAATATGATACAAACATTATTTTGTTTGGCGACTCGAAGCAATTGGGCTGCACTTTCCCGAACCTGGCTGATACTCCCTGGTAAATTTTCACCCGCTTCAGAGTAGGCTGTCTGAATTGAATCAACGATAACGACAGCAGGTTTAAGTTCACCAATACTTCGGGCTATATTCTCAACAATGGAATCATTGGCAAACATGAGTTTGTCGGCATGCACACCGAGACGGTCGGCCCGCATGGCCAGTTGCTCCCCACTTTCTTCACCAGAGAAATACAGGATGGAATAGCCTGATAGCGCCATAAGTCCCCCAAGTTGAAGCAATATGGTGGACTTCCCAATTCCCGGTTGACCGCCAAATAAGATGATGCTTCCCTTGACAAGCCCACCCCCTAATACCGAATCAAACTCCGATTGACCTGTGCGTATCCGATTTTCACTATCACGGGTGATCTTATCCAGAGATTTCAATTCTGCGCGTTGACCACCGGGGCTGGCTTTGAGTTTTGATTGCTTGAACTCTTTTACAGTTTCCCATGCGCCGCAGCTACCGCACCTGCCCACCCATTTGGGATGTTCAGCACCGCAGTCATCACAGACATAAACCGTCTTACTTTTAGCCATAATTTGATTTACTAACTTTCTTTAAAAGACGAGGGTTGCAACTGCATAATCATTTATAAGAATAAAAGTCGCAGAAATCACAAAAGCTTGAATGGCAGCTCTACCAACGCCACTGGCGCCCCGGGTTGCCTTCAAGCCAACCCAGCAACTGATCAGTCCGATGGATATCCCAAAAGTCAGCGCTTTCACCAATCCAGGGACAACATCCTCTGTGGTCACAAAAACAGATTGAAATGAATTGAAAAACATTCTGATGCTAATATTAAAAAAAGTGTCTCCGATGAGCGCGGCTGTAAATAGTGCGATAATATCTGCTGCCACGACCAATAGAGGCATCATGATGATCATAGCGAACACCCTGGGAGCAACCAGATGACGGATGGGATTAATGGCCATTACTTCCAGTGCATCAATTTGCTCGGTAACTTTCATGGTCGCCAGTTCAGCCCCGATCGATGAGCCATTACGACCTGCCAGCACCAGGGCAGTCAGGACTGGACCCATTTCAGAGAGAATACCAGTTGCCACGATTTGACCAAAAAATCTGGGAGGAAGCGTGTCCTCGAGCTGATAGGCACCCTGCCAGCCAGCTACCGCCCCTGCAAAAATGGCGATAATACTTATTAAAGGGAGCGCTTTTACACCCAATCTATAGAGTTGTTCGTTGTAAAGAATTCGGTCCTGGTGCAAATAGCGGATGCATTTCAAAGCTTTGCCTAACAATATGAATACTTCACCAATATTGGCAACGAATCCAATCGTTTCCCGACCTAGCAGCCGAATCAATTTGAGCATTAAAAGTCCAAGCCAAGTGACCAGATATGCTGCCTGTTGTCCCAATAACCATTTTGGGACATATCAAATGCCATATCGTAGCGCAATACAAAAATCCCCAGATTCATGCGCATTCCAAAGCCGGTACCCCAGTAACTGTTATTTTGATCCGTGAAAAGTATATCATTTAGACTAAGACCTTCAATTTGGTCCGCGTTCCAGGTTTTCACCCAATCGCTGAATAATTCACCCCTCACATTTCCAATGACCATGGATATGGGCCACTTCACTGAGAGATATTCTATAAAGGGAAATCTGAACTCTGCGTTGAAGGCAGTATAATGGTTGCCTGTGTAGGCAAAATAAGGAACGCCACGAATGGGCACAACGTATTCAGAAAAATACAGATCTTCATAATTGGATAAATAATCTATATAGCCACCATGGAGTCTATAGTTTATCCAATTCGAAATTCCACCCGCCATGAACGTCTCCGGTTGCTTTCCATGACTGGAAGCCGCCGATGCACGGAAGGCGAACGAGTATTCCCGAGCAACCTTATAATACTTGCGAATATCCGTCCTGATCGTGGCAAACTGCCTGGATGAGTTCGGCATGTCAGGCGAGAAGCGAAATCCGGATTCCACCCTCCATCCAGAGACAGGATATAAGCTGCCATAGAGGACATTATCAAAGCTGAGTTTAAATTCAGGGAGTACATAGGTCTGGTTGGTTGAGAAGACAGCACTCTCTGCATTTTCATAGAGTGATAAAGAGCTGACACTCTGATAAATGTTCAACCAATTGATACTGGATTCAAATCTGGAATACTTTGAAAAGGGATAATCCACACCCAGGACGAATCCATATTTCCTGAAATGCCATAGATTTAAATACCGATAATCCCGTGAATAACTTACATAGTCATCCGGCAGATTATATAACATTGTATGCAGGTTGGCACGATACGGTAAATAATCGTAACCCAGCATGAGATCAGAATTATCCAGGTTTCGATACAACTCAAAACCAAATTGGATCTGGTGATTTCCCATGATATCAGAAAAGACCATGACCGCATTCCCCTGTACGCCAAAAAAGTTGGAATAACCCGCCTGGGCATCAACAAGATCCACAGTAAATCGCGTCTTGTACTTGTTGACCTCATAAGCCCCTGTGCTATCCTGCGTATTCAGGACCACTGGTTCTGGAATCGGCGTAGTACCCTGGGCCTCAGAGAACTGGTCATTGGTTGCGAATACATGTGTTTCAAAGGAGTTTACGATCCTTTTTTTCACCTCGGGTACTGAATCTGTATAGGTAAGGTCCAGTTGCACAAATTTACGCTTCAGAAAGTTTGAGAAAGAGGGTTTAATCGGATTCTTGGCGAGTTCCAGAGGATTGTTCATGGAAAAAATGTCCCATCCGCCTTTTTCAAATCCAGCAAATACCAACCTGGAATCATCTTTACTCCAACTGAGCTGAAAAATACCAGTCATGATATCTGAAACAGGGGTTTCAATACCGGTTTCAAAATTGTAGAAATAAATATTCCATATTCCCGATCGATCTGATGTGTAGGCCAGAGTAGGGCTGGTGTGGGCGTAGCTTGGTGAATCCTCATTACCAGGTGTATTTGTGATCCGAGTGATCCGGCCTGATTCAAGATTCAGGGTATAAATATCAGTACTGCGAAAATCATGATTCCTTAAGATCTCACGGGCTTTGGGAGAGTCGGGTTTGACCAGACCAGTGAGTAATGAGTTGCCACGATCGGAGACAAAAGCCAGTTCTTTGCCATCGGGCGACCAGGTGGGCCGGGTATCAGCAAACAGGTCTCTGGTCAATTGTGTGACTTCTTTTGTCTCAACGGAGTAAAGGAATAGATCGCTGGCACCATCCTTTAATCCGGAGAATACAACGGATTTACCATCAGGCGACCAGGATGCTGTAAAAATACCATCCAGACCTAATTTGTGGCTATGACGTGTTTGTTTTTCGGTGTCAAAGAAGATCAAAGCATCCTCATTCCCTGATTTGGCCGAAAATACTAGATGGCGGTTATCAGGTGCCCAGGATAATCCCGGGCTCAGCCATTTCAATTCCTCCAGTTCAGCCGTGCGCTGCCCGGAGATAATCTTGGTCAACTGTCGACCATCATCTGAGGACATCACATAAATATCTGCATATCCTGATCGGTCAGAAAGAAAGGCAACCTTGCCACCATTTGGTGAAATCGCAGGGCTCACATTGAAATAATTCTTCAGTTTTACATGATCTGTGAGACGGTGACCCACATCATCCAGATTTTTGCGACCTTCAATATCGGGCCAGTAGTCCTTGCGAACCGCAAAATGCCATTTTTCTGTAAGTGTTTCGAAATCTAAATGGATGGTATTTTCAATGGCCTTGGGAACATCCTTGAAATGACGTGTTTCGTGGAAGATCTCCCCGATCCTTTCAACGCCAAAAGTTTCGCCGATATAGCGGACCACACTTTGACCGCCTTTATAGGCCATATAATAGTTGAGATACTGGATGGGAGGCAGACTACCGTTGATGGCAGCATCACGGATAAACATATCCGCTCTTGAGTCCCAATCCAGAGAAGAATATTCAGCATAACCCTCACTTAGCCAGAGTGGAATATTTACTCTCATTTTTCCAGAGACGATGGATTGCACATTGCCT
>CAZVSF010000184.1:4572-6350 GCA_964630195.1 uncultured Lentisphaeria bacterium | reverse complement strand
TAGCAGCTATGGCACTGATTGGATTTTCAGGTATAGCTATTGCAGCAGACGCAACCATGTTGAATCAGGATGATTTCGTAGGTATTTCATTCTGGATCATCTCTATGGGAATGTTAGCAGCGACTGCTTTCTTTTTCTTAGAAGTTGGTAACGTAGCAGCAGGCTGGAGAACTTCAGTTATTGTTGCTGGGCTAGTAACTGGTATTGCATTCATACACTACATGTACATGAGAGAAGTATGGGTTGCTACTGGAGACTCACCAACTGTTTACAGATATATTGACTGGTTAATTACTGTGCCATTACAGATGGTAGAATTTTATTTAATTCTAGCAGCTATCGGTAAAGCAAACTCTGGCATGTTCTGGCGCTGTCTTTGATGTCTGCAGTAACTTTTCCAGCAGCGTCAGCTAAACTTGTAGCCACAATAAAATCCATATCAGAATCTGCCAGGATCCTGGCGCCCTCTTCAGCATTGGTTCCAGCCAGTCGCACAACGAGCGGTACACTCACCTTTACTTCTTCGAGCGCTTGTATGATGCCCATGGCAACGCGATCACAGCGGACAATACCACCGAAAATATTGATAAGTACTGCCCTCACGTTGGGATCGCTCATAATGATCCTGAATCCATTTGCCACTGTCTCAGGATTTGCAACGCCACCTACATCCAGAAAATTGGCAGGTTCACCACCATATAGTTTTATGATGTCCATGGTTCCCATAGCCAAACCAGCGCCATTCACCATACATCCAACGTTGCCATCCAGTTTGATATAATTCAGGTTATACTTGGATGCTTCAACTTCTGACGGTTCTTCTTCACTTAGATCACGATATTCCAGGATGTCACTATGGCGGAACAATGCATTGTCATCAAAATTCATTTTGGCATCCAGTGCCATGACATCACCACTCCCAGTGACCACAAGGGGGTTGATCTCTACCAGAGATGCATCCGATGCCCTAAAAGCATTCCAGAGTGCGAACATGAACTTGCCAGCCTGCTTGACCTGAAACCCCTCAAGTCCAAGTGCATAAGCAAGCTTTCTCGCCTGAAAGGCTTGAAGACCTATGCCTGGATCGATCCATTCTTTAATAATTTTTTCAGGTGTCTCAGATGCGACTTTTTCGATTTCCATTCCGCCTTCAACAGAAACCATAAAGACAAATTGTCCAGTCTGACGATCAAGCACAATACCCATATAGAGCTCTTGCGCAATATCTATTCCTTCTTCAATTAAAAGGCGCCCTACCTTTTTTCCAGCCGGACCCGTTTGATGGGTGATCAGTGTTTTACCTAGAATCTCATTTGCATGAAGGGAGACTTCGTCCAGGTTTTTGGCGATCTTTACACCACCAGCTTTTCCCCGACCACCTGCATGAATTTGAGCTTTGACTACAAAAATGTTCGAGTCTAGAGACTTGGCTACTCCTAAAGCTTCCTCAACAGAAAAGGCAACGCCCCCTTTTGGAACCGGGACATTGTACTTCCGAAAGATCTCTTTCGCTTGGTACTCATGAATATTCATTTACTATTTCCTCAATTTTGTTGTGATCTCGATCATCTATGAGACCATGCTACCAACTTTTAAATTGTGATTATGGTTCCGTTTTGACCGGAAACATCTTTTTTAATACTTTCAATACTGGTTATGATGACTTGTTTGCCACCACCTTCTAGAAAATTAATGCTCGCCTGAATTTTTGGCCCCATGTTGCCAGGGGGAAAATGACCTGCTTCAAAATATTGTTTTGCTTCTGCCAGGGTCATCTT
>CAZVSF010000184.1:0-4472 GCA_964630195.1 uncultured Lentisphaeria bacterium | reverse complement strand
GAATTGATGATATCGATTGGTTCTGGAGACGGAACGACCCTTCGCCAGTTTCCATTCTCGAGGGGCTTTATGCTCCAACCAAAATGAGCCGCCCTTTGCTTTGCTTCAACTTCACTTAATTCGGTGCCAATATATTTGCTCGGGTTCTTGATGGAAGGATCCTTCTCATCGACTAAAACTTGAGATATCAATGTCACAACCTGCCTGTCGATGCCATCATTTCGGAGACGATTGATGAGGGACTGCTCAATCATGTAGCCCATGCCACCTTCAGTATCGGCTACATTGATACCCAGAGGCAGGTAAGGAATCGTTCCTGCCAGCTCTTCGGTCCTTAAAGCCGCGTTGCCAACCTGAGGTCCATTCCCATGGGTGATGACAGGAATCACGCCCTGTTTAAGCAATTCTATGATAGATCCCAGACTTTCCCGCGTGTGCATGAACTGGTTTCGTATTGAATCGATTTCACCAGGTGGGGAAATTGCATTTCCACCTAAGGCGACAACGGCTTTTCGCAAAAGTTTCTCCTTCAAGAATAAAAGCGAAGTAATGTATTTGCTGAGCTATAAAACTCAACCGAAAACAAAAGTTTGGAGCCAGTTTATCTGCCTCCGCGAGCCTAAAGTGTAGGGCCGTGGACCGAACACCAAGGGTTTACCCGTAGATGAATGCAATTAATCTCGCTTCGGCGCGATGTTACCCTGGTGCCGAGGTGGACGTGTCCACCGAAGTTAAAAACGTAGGCTCATAACCATGACGTAGTGGCTACGACCACTCAGGCGGTTCATGGATGGGACCCCGCAATATGCGGTGGAAACCCCGGGCATGCCCAGGGGGGATCCATTGGAGGAGAAACAGGAAATTAGAATAGGATGATCCGCTTAGAATCAATCCTGAATTGCATCCTCAGCTTCATCCTCAAACATGTAGTCGGGAATGCCACGATTTACTTTGTATTTCTTAAATTCAATATCGATGGATCCGTTCAGCCATTCATCGGTCATCTGTAGATCGAATTCCTTCATTTGGGTGGGTTTTTTACCCAGACGCTGCAGGTTTTTAAAGTCTGGAGGGAAAGTCATTGTAATATGGGTTGTGCTGGGCAGGTAGATGCCATCCACTTTAACATATTCTGAACGCAGCCGGAAAAATTCCCGACCATCGTGAATCACCCAGGCATCCGTGATATTCCCAGTTTCTTTTTCAACAAAGAAACTTATTCGCCCCGCTTCGTTCATAAATGTATCGTCCAGAGCAACCTCAAACACACTTTGACCATCGTTGAGAGAATCATTTATCACATGGAGAGATACTGAATCGCGCAGAAAGGTAAAAAATGGCTGAATGCCTTGTTTTGGAATGATAGCGAATCCCTTAACTTCAACTTTACTCTTATCGGGAGCTTTGTATAAATAATGGATCTTTCGAGAAGGCATTCGAAACCCGGGAATATCCAGAGCAAGTTTAATATCCACCTCATAATCTTCGATCTGCTCCCAGTTCTTCAGAATCAGATCCTGGAGCTGTTTGGAATCAGGAAAATCTTGTGCACTAACACCGGTGATAAGGCATATCAATAGAATGGCCAGGGGTGATTTAATGAGATGTCTCATGAAAGGATGTCCTTTCGACGAAAAATGATATAAGCGATACCCAGGAACATGGTGATATTTGAAAGGATCAACCCCAGGCTTCTAAACAGGTCATCCCAGGGAATGGGTTCATAAAATGCCTGTTCCCAATTTGAGAAATAGGTTGTAAACAGATAGGGCTGAACACCCTTGAAAACTTCCAATGGTAGCGTCGAAACCATTAAAACGAAAATAAAGAGTGCCATGGTCCCAATCACAGGTCCCACGGCATTTCGAACCATGGTTGAGAAGAAAATAGCGATTGAACTGACTAAAACCATATTCACAAACGAAAATGAGTAGGCAATCAGGAATCTGTACAGTGCATCACTGGATGCCAGGATGAGGACACCATCATGAAAAACCAGCATATCCCCACCACCATGCCAGAGAAGACCAAGACCCAGGGTCAAAAGACCAAAATAGAATACAAATACAAAAGTATATATGGTTGTTGCCAACACCTTGGAGACAAAAATACTTAGACGTGAGATCGGTCTGGTGGCATAGACCCTGAAAGTTCCATTGGCGTGTTCACCTGCGAAAATATCACCTCCCACCAAAGCCAGCAGGAAGGGGATGTGGATCCAGAAAAAATTCATAATAAAATAAGCAGCTGTGAACCCATTGGTAGGAGAGCCCTCGATGAAGAACATATCCGAAACCGATTTCTCAATTTGAGCCTCAATATGTGAGGTTCCCATGCCATAACCCCACAGGACAAGTGGTACAATTATCGTAAAGAGGATGATACCGATGTACGATCTTACCAGCGAAAATATCTTATAGAGTTCATTCCTTGTGAGATTGAGTAGTATCATTTTCCCTCCATGAGTGAGAGAAAGTAATTTTCAAGGCGATTTCGCTGGGAGACGGAAAATATGTTGATCTTTGCCTTCGTCATAAGTCGGATAAGTTCAGGAATTTTATGATAATATATTTCAATACTTATGGCATGTGCCAGCGGGGTGATTCCATTCACAAGATCATTTTTCTCAAGAAATGCCAGGGTGGTGTCGGTGTCTTCAACCTCCAGCTCCACGCTTACCTTGTCAATATCTCTAAAGATCTTGTTCATGGAGCCCTGGGCAGCCAATTTTCCATTGAAGATCAACGCAATATCTGAACAGATCAATTCAACCTCATGCAAGAGATGAGACGATAGAAAGATGGTTACATTTTGCTCTGCAGCAATTTTAAGGATAAAATCGCGGATCTCATGCATGCCTTGAGGGTCCAGACCTGTGGTCGGCTCATCGAGAACCAATAGTTTTGGATCTGAGAGAAGCGATTGTGCCAGACCCAGACGCTGTTTCATACCCTGGGAAAAAGTTTTTACCTTGTCTTTGCGACGAGCATACAGGCCAAGAAGATTCAGGAGGCCATTGATGTGATCATCGCTATCATGACCCGTGATCCTCCCCAACAATTTCATATTTTGATAAGCACTCAGATTTTTATAGAAATCTGCGCGATCCACCAGAGCACTCATGTCCTGGCGTACCTGATGACCGATCAGGCTGGATCTTCCCAATATTTCGAAATGACCAGCATCTGAGGCGATCAGTCCAGCAACCACACGGATCAATGTCGATTTACCTGCACCGTTGGGTCCTAAAAATCCAAAAATTGAGCCACGGGGTACTGTGAGACTTACATTGTCCAGGGCTTGGATGGTCTTAAATCTCTTTGAGAGCCCATGGCAAGCTAGTGCCATGGGTGCTGACTCAATCGTTTCTGTGCCCTCAGGCTGTGGTGTTGTTACTTCCGTTTCACTCATGCTATCTTGGTATATTTGCCTTATAAAAATGAGAAATATTTTGCTGGATATCTTTCCCAGAAATGAAACTGAACAGATGGGATTCTTCTAGCATTGTATGTTTGGTATCAGCCATGGAAAAATCTACGCGGGATTGGAGGTTATGGTACAAAAAAGTCCCGGATTCCGGGACTTTTTAAAACTTTTCTAAATATTAGAAAAATCAGGCAGCTTTAACAACTTTTCCTGACTTGATGCAGCTCGTGCAAACTTTCTGATGCGTGGTTTGTCCATCTAAAGAAACACGAACACGCTGCAGGTTGGGTAACCAACGGCGGCGAGATTTTTTGTGTGAATGACTCACATTATTGCCCGTAACCGGACCTTTTCCACATATATCACATCGTTTTGCCATAATCATACTCCCATTCTAAAGCGCGCAAATATAGACGGACATGTCCCTGTGTCAAAGAATATTTCTCTTATTAATAAAGCTTCCTTATTCACCTACTCATCTTGCCAGGGTGAAAGCGGGGTCTAATTTATCACGACTGGTAACAATAGCTAATTATTGGCGACATGTATTAAATAGGGGCATACACCCCGCTTTTAAAATGAGTGATGAAAGATGCTTTACTTGGAGAAGCACAGATGAAATATCGATATATATTTTCACACGTCCTGTTTTCAATTATTTTGGGGTTACTGCCCTGGAACCTCGCTTACGGCTGAGGTGTCCCTTTACCGGGCGGTCCGCCCCCACAATGCAACGACAGTGGAGATCATGCCCATGAGAAACACCAGACTGGTATTCAGTTGGGGTTTGGTCTTGGATCGCTCAATTCCACGCTTCGCTTTGATGGAGTAAGCGATGTTGATATAGCCATGAATACAATTTCTATTTCAGGATCCTACCCTTTTAATGAAAAATGGTCTCTGCGTGCCGGTTTGGGGCTTATCAGGGATGGTCAGTTAAGACCGGAGGGAGAGGTTGCTCAGGAAGTGAAGCCAGGGGGATTGTTCGCACTTGGTATTGAATATCTCTTTCAAACCGGTGGTGGCATCAAGCCGTTCATGGATTT
>CAZVSF010000183.1:0-6392 GCA_964630195.1 uncultured Lentisphaeria bacterium | reverse complement strand
TGTCACCAGGCTGAAGCCTGGTGTTATTGAGAAACTTTTATAACTATAGAGTTCGGGTTGGTTGCTATTGCCCATAATCTGATGAAACTGTGGATGAAAAGGACTGTCAAAAAAGAAAGATCTGATTTATCGGTCTCTGGTGACCTGATCTTGAACTTCAAGGATTGAGAATAAGTCTTGAGAATGGATTTTACACAAATCTGTGAAAATCTGTGTGTATCTGTGGCTAAAATAAAAGAGACCAACTCAGGTTATGAGACAGTCCCTTTTTATTTCCCGAAAAAAATGCTATCAATAAACCCATTGCGACATTCATTTTGAATCAAGGAAATTTCCACTTTTCCCACTGATGCTCAGGGATAAATTAAACACTCATGGCAATTCGCGGAATAGGCAGTGATATCGTTGAAGTCAGTCGTATCGAACGATTGAGAAAAAGCTATGGTAGTCGCTTTTTAAAACGCGTATTCACCAAAGGCGAGGTGGCCTATTGTGAGTCCAAAGAGCACCCTGAAATTCATTTTGCAGGACGTTTCGCAGCTAAAGAAGCTATTGCCAAAGCGGTTTATCAGAGTGGCTACGACAAGATTATTCCCTTCTCTGATATCGAAGTTCTCAATGATACCGAGGGTAGACCACAAGTCTCCCTACTCACACATATGAGGGGTAACTGTCTTGTAACTATCTCCCATGAACACTCGATGGCCATAGCCTTCGCAATCCTGGAGTATTAATTCAATGCGGGCATTTCTCTCCATGGCGGACAACCGTGCTGTAGATGAATATGCAATAGAAACCTGTGATATTTTAGGTCGAGATCTCATGCAGAATGCTGGAGATGCAGTTGTGGATCAAATGCACAGGCATGGCTATCTGGATAATGCCCCTCAGGTGGTGATTCTTGCAGGTCATGGCAACAATGGTGGGGATGGATTCGTCATAGCAGCAGAATTGCAACAAGCTGGGGTCTCCGTTTCAGTTATTCTCACGGCAGATCAGATTAATATATCTGGGGATGCATTGTACCATTTCCAAAGATTGTCCGATCTACACGTGCAGGTGCAAACCTGGGCTGATAGTAGCCAGCAACAGCAACAGATCCGGGATGCAGATGTCATTGTGGATGCCTTGCTGGGCACTGGTATAAAAGGTAGGATTAGAGCACCATATGATTCCATTATAAAGTTCACAAACCAGAGTAACGCCAGACGTCTCGCCGTCGATGTACCTTCAGGGGTCACGGGTGATCTCGGAGATATCCTGGATCCATGTATTCGTGCAGACCTGACCGTAAGTATGGGTTTTGGAAAGCAAGGTTGTCTCTTTGAACCAGCCAGATCACATTCGGGATCAATAGTTCCTGTGGATATTGGGTTCCCCTCAGACAGCATACAGCAGATAACGGGGCAAGTTCTCCTACAAAACGAAAATCAGGACTATCCACGCTCCCGCTATGTTCGATTCAGTGATACCCACAAATATTCAGCAGGAAAAGTATTCATTATTGCCGGATCACAGGGATTTACGGGAGCAGCCCTCCTGGCCTCCACGGCAGCCCTCAGATCTGGATCAGGATTGGTCCGTCTGGCGCTCCCGGCATCTCTTGGACAAGTTGCTGAAAGTTATTCCCTTGAAACGGTTGTTGATTATTTACCTGAAACAGAAGACCATGGAATATCCATGGCCTCCCTGGAGGTCCTCAAACATGGCTGTGAATGGGCAGATACAGTGGTGGTAGGTCCTGGGCTGGGTAGAAATCCAGAGACCATGGAAGTTGTGCATCAAATTATTCAATCGACAAAACAACCACTTGTAATCGATGCCGACGCTCTCTTCGCCCTGAATGAAGATAGTGCGCATTTGAGCAAAAGACCTGGTCCCACCATCATCACACCGCATGCAGGTGAGTTTAAGCGACTCATCCAGGCAGGGTCTGATTATTCACCTTCCTGGAGAGATGCCCAAAAATTTGCCATTGATCATGGGGTCTCAGTCTTATTAAAGGGTGCTCCTTCACTCCTGGCCTCCCCTTCAGGTAAAGTCATTGTGAATTCTACTGGATATGCTGGTATGGCAACAGCAGGGAGTGGTGATGTGCTTAGTGGTGTGATCGCCTCGCTCTGGGCGCAATGGCCGCAGGATGAAGACGTCCTGGCTTTTGCCATGTATATCCACGGAAAAGCAGCGGAGTTGAATCGCGAACAAAAAGGGGTCTTGGGATTACTTGCCGGTGACATCGTGGAAGCGCTTCCCCAGGCACTAAAGGAGTATGGTGGCTTACCGAGTTAAATATTTTCTACCGGCAATACTCTATGTCCTGCTCATCATCACGCTATCAAGTTTGAATCAAAATGTGGTGGCACAATACTCCATGGGAATACAGGATTTTATTCTCCACGCATCAGAATATCATTTGTTTGGTTTGACAATTATCTGGGCCGTGCTGAGAGACAAACCCTGGAAAGAATTAAAGCCATCATATCGAATTGCTGTGGGTGTGGGTGCCCTTTTTGCTTTTGCAGATGAATTTTACCAGTCGTTTGTTCCCACGCGATTTTCTACCATGGATGATGTAGTCGCAGATGTATTTGGTGTTATACTTTCCATCATTACTTTCTCCCTACTTATGAAGATCCCAATTTTAGAGCGATTCAGACAAAATGCTTAAAAGCCTGCATATTGAAAATTTCGCCATTGTGGACGAGGCAAATGTCAGCTTTGACACAGGTTTGAATGTGATTACCGGCGAAACAGGGGTAGGAAAGTCACTTATCGTTGATGCCTTGAGCATTGCATTGGGTGAGCGCGCCTTTAAAGATTTTATTCGAGATGGATTCCCAAGCGCCATGGTTGAAGCGGTCTTTGAAGTGAAAGCATCAGAGCTGAAAAAGCTTTCCAGCCTGGGTATTGACACACCAACAATTACCGTGAAACGAGAAATCCGACTGCAGGGGAATTCGAGGGTATGGATCAATGGCCAGAATCGGACAGTTCAGGAATTGAAGGAAGTAGGTGATCTCATGGTTGACCTACACGGCCAGCATGAACATCAATATCTGCTCAACGAAGATCATCATGTCGATTTTCTGGATCAATTTGCAGAAAGCAACGAATTAAAACAATCTGTCGCTGAGAATTATAAAAGTCTTACTGGTTTGATCCGTGAGCTTCAGGAGAGGGAGAGATCTGCAGCAAGTCAAAATGAGCAAATGCAGCTGTATGCATTTCAATTACAGGAATTAAACGAAATCAATCCCCAACCGGATGAGTTAGGTGAATTGGAAAAGGAACGTCGTATCCTGGAAAATGCGCTAACAATAAGTGAACAGGCTTCCTCATTGTACCGGGAGGTTGATGGACCAGAAGGTTCAGCATTGGATCGGATCAACAACATTATCCGGCAATTGGAGGGCTTGAGTAGCTATACTGGCCAGGCTTCCAGTTTTCTGCCCGAGGCTCTGGCAGCTCGAGTATCCCTGCAGGAGATAGCAGATTTTGCTATTGAATATGAAAAAGAAGTTCAGGCGGATCCCAAAAGATTGGGTGAAGTTGAATCACGACTAAAAATTTTAGGTCGCCTCTGCCAGAAGTATAACCGCTCCTATCCCGAACTCCTGGAGTACTGGGAAGATATACGTATTCGCCTCGATAAGCAGGATGATCCGGATTGGAGCAAGAAAGAGCTCAGCCAGGCGATCGAAAGACAAACTCAGATTTATTCCAAAACCTGTCTGACATTGAGTGCGCATCGAAAAAAAGAAGCTGAGATCTTATCGCGTACAATAGTTGAAAAATTGAGCCATCTGGGAATTCCTCATGCGCGATTCCAAATTGAAGTGAGCCAGGATGAAGCCGATAGTGGATTGGTCCTGTTGAACGATCAAAGATTTCGCGGGGACATTGACGGGATGGATCGGATCGTTTTCTGGATGCAATCAAATCCCGGGGAGCCGCTAAGACCCCTGGCCCGCATAGCATCAGGAGGGGAAATAAGCAGAATCATGCTGGCGATCAAATCTGCGATGTCAGGGAAAGATGGCATCGGTACGGTGATCTTTGATGAGATTGATACGGGGATTTCAGGGAGAATTGCCAGAGTTGTTGGGGCCGAACTAAAAGCCCTGGGTCAGCATCATCAACTTATCAGCATTACCCATTTACCCCAGATAGCCAGTCTGGCAGATAGCCACTTTAGGGTTGAAAAGCACCTCATAAACCAGCGAACTGTCACCCGGGTGAAACGTCTGGATGAGGATGACCGTATCAGCGAAATAGCAACACTCATTGGAGATGGAGCGCCAGGCGAAACGACGCTACTTGCAGCAAAAGAATTGTTAACAATAAGGGATTGATTCCAAATGCATACCAAATTCATATTGATATTCTCAAGTTTGATTTTCTTGTTTTCCTGTGCCCAGACCACAGCTGAAAAAATTGAGCTGAGCAATCCTGGGTTTGGGGTCATAGAAACGAGCATAAGCGCAATAACTGAAGGTGTGGATATCCCTGTACTATTGAATTCGAACGATGTAATAAAGGGTATACAATTTACACTTTCATGGGATCCTACTGTAGGACAAGTGCTGCAACCCACCCTCACATCTTCGAACCCTGGATTCACCATTTCGTCCAGCGAATCACAACATGGTGAGATGAAAGTACTTATCTTCAGTATGAGTGGTGATATATTCACAGTTACGGATCCCGAAGTGATGAAGGTACCTGTACGAATTATTGATGAGGAGGCACCGATTTTCAAATTGTTCTTCAATGATGCCATCTTTGCCGGCCCCAGTAGTGTATCCTATCAGATTCCAGTGGAACATGCCAATCTGAGGATCGACCGAAATTGAGTTATATCGATCTTCGCTCCGACACGGTTACGCGGCCAACGGAAGGCATGCGAAAAGCCATATATTCTGCTGAAGTAGGGGATGATGTCTATGGTGAAGATCATCTGGTAAATGAGCTCCAGGCCAGGGTTGCAGATATGCTGGGGAAGCAGGCCGGGGTGTTTGTACCTTCAGGGACCATGAGTAATCAGCTGGCGGTCAGGAGCCAGACTCAACCAGGTGATGAAGTTATTTGTGAATATAATTGCCATATATTTCATTATGAAGGTGGCGGTCCTGCACTTTTAAGCGCTGTTCAATTACACCCAATTCTTGCAGATCATGGTATCCTTACAGCGGATCAAATTGCTGATGCATTAAGACCGACCGATCATCACTTTGCCCAAACAAAGCTGCTAACTCTGGAGAATACTCACAATCGCGCCGGTGGCGTCGTATATCCCTTGCCTGTGATTGAAGCGCTGGCAGCAACTGCCAGAAAAGCAGGGATCAACATGCATCTGGATGGTGCCCGAATCATGAACGCCGTCATAGCAAGCGGACTTGACCCCACAGCCTATAGCCAGCACTTTAATTCTGTGAGTTTATGTCTTTCCAAGGGGCTGGGAGCACCAGTAGGTTCTATTCTGGTTGGTGATGAAGAGTTAATCGATAAAGCGCATCGCTTTCGCAAAGTTTTTGGGGGTGGGATGCGCCAAATTGGTATCCTGGCTGCAGCCGGTATGTATGCCCTTGATCATCATATTGAGCGATTGGCTGAAGATCATCATCATGCTAAAATCCTGGCAGAGACATGCCGGGAGCTTGGATATCTCGAAAATGATATCGCCTGGACACAGACCAATATCGTACTATTGAACTTTCCCCATGGGAACGCAAACGAAATTGCCCTGGTTTTTAAGGATGCTGGCATGTTGGTTTCGGTTGTAAGTGACTATCAGGTCCGCCTGGTCACACATCTGGATTTTACAGAAGACCAACTTCCCCGAGCCATTGAAATTATTAAACAAGTATTAGGCTAATATATGAAAAAGAAAATCGTTATTGTCGGTGCAGGTAGTGTTGGCTTTTACCTTGCGAAAACACTGGCTGAAATGGGCAATGACATCAGTATTATTGATAATGATCCTGAAAAAGTGCTGCGGGCCAAGCAGGAACTGGATGCTCTTGTCATTGAAGGACACGGTGCCCAGCGAAACACACTTGAAGACGCACAGGTCGATATGGCGGATTTGTTTCTGGCTGTAACACGGATCGATGAGATCAATATTATCGCATCCATGAAGGCTAAGAAAATGAATCCCAAAGCTAAAATTCTGGCCAGGGTGCGCAGTGGAGATTACCAGAAGAGAGATGCCCTGTTAGATCTGGCTGAATTGGGCATTGAAAAAGTCATCAATCCTGAGCAGATAGCTGCACGAGAAATACAGCATCTTGTTCAGCATGCCACAGCTCAGGAGATCATGACCTACAACCATGGTCGCGTCTATATGGTGGCGCTTACACCGACGGATACCAGTGAATTGATGCACAAATCTC
>CAZVSF010000182.1:0-6406 GCA_964630195.1 uncultured Lentisphaeria bacterium | reverse complement strand
ATCCCTCTCTTTGGAATCACAATAGAGATCAAGTTCAGACGCAGCGTGAATTTCATCAATATTATCGTAAGCAAACATCTTCAGGAAGGCTGGATTGACATCTATGAAAGGGGCTGACCCTTCAAGGTATGTGCGAAATACAGCAGTGTTCAAATTCTCCAAAATGGAGTTTGTTTCCTCTTCAGAAAAAGTATGCTTTTTTTTCATTTCTGCTTTCATCCTTTGAATCCTGGAAAATGGGACTGCTTAGCATCATATATTAGCTGTGCAACCCAGGCTTTCAAGCAAGATAACGGAAGGCTGAGACACAAAAGCTATCATGCGAGTATTTATCAGCGACATAGCAAAATACATTCAATTTTGAGAGAATTCACTTAGGTTGACAGCATGGATCCACAACAATTCATAAGATCATGGTCTGCACTCTGGCTTTGGATGAACTATTTGCAGTCGCACCTGAGTGAAACAGAGATTGGTCTTGCTTATACTTTTCGCAAAGGTCGGCTCGATCTGCAATTTCTGAAGGGAGATACGGATTTCCTGCTTTCCTGGGAAAAAAGAGGCAACCAGGTCCTGATAACTTCTGCGCTTAATTCAACGCTTCCAAAGCGCAGGGTCGCAGTACTCAAGCATATCCCTCAGGGTTCACGTGTCCTCAATGTTAAGATCCACGCACGGGACCGTCTGCTTCTTCTGGAGCTGAGCAATGGGAATCGACTTGTTTTTGGTGCTTATCCTGGCGTGGATAACGTATATTTTTACTCCAGGGGATCGCTTAAGGACAGTTTTCTAAAACAATCCACACCGCCAGGCTTTGATGATAATTGGATATCTTCAAGTGATCCCTTACCGGCTTCAGTCCCCGGGAAAAAAATTTCTCGTGAAGACCTCATATTAGCCAGAGAGGGGCTTTCAATGGATTGGGAAGCTTCTACAATCCATTTTGGATCAGCGCCTGAGAAATCCTCGATGAATATTCGTGAATTTGTGATTGATGTGTTAAAACATGCCCAAAAACCCAGGCAAGCTACCATTGTATCTCTGGACAAAACTGCACAAACCGTCTTAAAGCGGTGGAAAAATAAAGCCAGGAAAATTGAAGCCGAACTCAAACAAGCCAGGGAGTGGCCAGAGCTGCAAAAGAAACTGGAGCTGCTTCAAATTGCCCTGGGTTTGGGTCTAAAACCCCTTCAGGGAAGTATCATGATTCCTGCAGAGTATTCCCCTACTGGGGAGATTTCCACGCTGAAAATGCAGAAAAATGATACTGTCAATACAACCATTGAGAATACAGCCAAAAAGATTCGTAAATACCAGGCTAAAATTGACCAATCAGGCACCCTTCTTCATCAAATCCAAAATGATATCGCATCTCTTGAAAAACTTCTCTCCAATAATGATGAGAAGCTACTGCTTAGCTTTCTCCAGGAGCATGGTGAAGCTCTTGATAGATCAGGCAGGCAGCAAGTCGAAAGAAAACCATATAAAAAATATCAGTCACCTCATGGTTTTGACATCTTGGTTGGTCGCAGCTCGCAAGACAATGACACCCTCACGTTTAAGGTCGCTGGAAAAAATGATTGGTGGTTTCATGCCAGACAGGTCAGAGGATCACATGTCATTCTACGAACCGGTAATCAGATCCCGCAACAAGCGGATATACGTGCTGCAGCTGAACAGGCTGCGCGTCATTCAAAAGCCAAACATTCCGGCGTGGTGGTTGTTCAATACTGTCAGCGAAAACATCTCAGCAAACCTAAAGGCTCGCACCCAGGAGCAGTCCTGGTTCATCATGAACTTTCTGTTACAGTGAATCTTGACTGAATTGTTTGATACTCAGGTCATTAGATCTGAGCTGATCTCATCGGTGAGCGCCCACCCTAGGGGCGCAATCATAATGGTTTCATTTGCAATCGTGAGTTGAGTCTGCCATTTGCGTAATTCCGCTGCTTTAGTCACCAACAGATCTTCTCCAAAGGATCTGGAGAATTCAGTCAGGTTCAATCCTTGGCGAAGTCTCAGTCGAGTCAGTATCGTCTCATTTCTGGCCATCCCGGAGCTAATTATTTCTGATTCTGCTTCTCCGGATCCTGAATCACCAATAGCCTGCATATAGGCATCCAGATTTTTGATATTCCACGATCTTCGATTTTGAAAATAGGAATGGGCTGCGGGGCCAAATCCCAGATACTCAACGCCGGTCCAATAGTTCAGATTATGGCGACATTCGTAGCCTGGCTTGGCATGATTGGATATTTCATAATTGGGATACCCGGATCTTTCAAGAAAATCCCTGCCCCAATTATACATCCCGGTATCCACTGTCTCCTCAAGCATTTGCACATGTCCTGCCTTGACCCATCTATGCAGGGCTGTCCCTTCTTCAACAGTCAATGAATAGGTCGAAATGTGTTCCGGACCCATACTGACCAATCTGCTGAGATCCGCAACCCACTCTTGCCTGGTTTGTCCGGGTATGGCGAATATCAAATCAGCACTCACATTTTCAAATCCCGCTGAGCGGACATCATCGAAGGTGGAAAAACTTTTTTCAGCAGTATGAATTCGACTCATAAAGGTCAGATGCTGAGGCTGAAAACTCTGCATACCGATGCTTATCCGGTTGATCCCCAGTTGCTTGTATGCTTTCAAATTTTCGAGACTGGCTTCGCCTGGATTGATCTCCATAGCGATTTCAATTTGATCCCCTCGCTTGCAAAAATTCAAAAGATTATCGAGTAGCTGCTCCATCTGATGAGGTGCTAGAAGATTGGGAGTGCCTCCCCCCATAAACACAGTGTCAATGTAATAGTTGGATAGATCAAGCTGCTGCTTTTTCAGTTGGATCTCATTGATCACACGCTTCAAATAAGCTGGGATCGAGAGCTCACGACCAACCAGGGAATAGAAATCACAATAGGTGCACTTTGCCTTGCAGAAAGGAATGTGTACATAGATAGACAATGGCTTCTGGACTGAGGTCATGGATGAATCTAGGGAGAAATCCTTTGAATCCAATTTCATGCTGATAATATTCTCAAAATTCGCATCCTTTCCTTTGTCATGAGCGATACTCCAGATTACTTTGCGTTGCAAGATGAATGCTCACCATCCAACCTGCCGATTCCCCTGTGAAAGCTTCATGCCTGCCCCTCTGAATCTGCAATTTGATGGAAAACTCCAAAGCGGTCAATACCCCAAGCAATCAATTATTTAAGAGGTTCACCATGCGAAAATATAAAACCTGGGAAGCAATAACTTTTGATGATGTGCTGTTAGTGCCAGCCCAATCAGATGTTTTGCCCAACGAGGTTGATGTCTCAACCCGTCTGACAAAATCAATTCGTCTCAACATTCCCCTCATGTCGGCATCCATGGATACGGTGACTGAATCAAAGATGGCTGTTGCCATGGCCAGGGTTGGTGGGATTGGAATCATTCATAAGAATCTGACACCTGAGCAACAGGCTCTAGAGGTGGATAAGGTCAAACGCTCACAACATGGCGTGATTACAGATCCCTTCTCCCTCACGCCCAAACATACGGTTGGTGATGCGGCAGATCTCATGGCTCGCTACCATATCTCCGGTGTTCCCGTTGTTGTAGATGATATTTTGTTGGGGATTATCACCAATCGCGATATTCGCTTTGAGGAGGATTTTTCACGCCTCATTGAAGATGCCATGACCAAAGAAAACCTGATCACAGGAAATGAGTCGACGACGCTGGAACAAGCGGGTGCACTCATGAAAAAGTACAAGATAGAAAAACTGCCACTGGTTGGGAAAAATAATGTGCTCAAGGGATTGATCACGATCAAGGATATTGAAAAGGCGGTCGAATTCCCTCACAGTGCCACGGATTCAAATGGGCGACTGTTGGTAGGTGCTGCAGTTGGTGCAAGAATTGAATCTCTGGAACGTGTGGAAATTCTCATGCATACTGGTGTGGATGTCATCGTTGTGGATACGGCCCACGGGCACTCTAAAAACGTCACCTCAATTGTAGAAAAGATCAAGACCAGTTACCCAAATATCCAGATCATTGCCGGAAATGTTGCCACCGCTGAGGCAACCAAAGCGCTTATTGGTGCCGGAGCTGACGCAATAAAAGTTGGCATTGGTCCAGGCTCTATATGTACGACCAGAGTTGTTGCAGGTGTGGGTATGCCGCAAATCAGTGCTATTTCAAATTGCGCAGAGGAAGCAGATAAGCATGGCGTCCCAGTGATCGGTGATGGGGGTGTGAAATTTTCAGGCGATATACCCAAAGCCATCGCAGCAGGTGCATCCACGATCATGATAGGTGGACTGCTGGCAGGCACAGATGAAAGTCCTGGGCATAAGGAGTTCTATCAGGGACGAGCCTATAAAGTGTATCGTGGAATGGGTTCGATCTCGGCCATGAACGCTGGCAGTGCTGATCGTTATTTCCAGGAAGCTACCCAGAAATTGGTTCCTGAGGGTATTGAGGGCAGAGTTCCTTACCGAGGAGCCATTAAGGATGTGGTATATCAGCTTGTTGGCGGCTTAAGAGCTGGCATGGGCTATTGTGGAGCGGCAACGATTGATGATCTGCGCAAGAAGGCTCAGTTTGTTAAGATCACCGGGGCTGGCTTAAAAGAGAGTCATCCACATGATATTCAGGTTACCAAAGAAGCCCCCAACTATGGAGCTGATTTCTAATAATTGAATTTCTATCATAAACATTTGTTTTTACAGGAGAAAGCATGATAAACACCATCGTTGTTGGTGCTCAGTGGGGTGATGAAGGCAAAGGCAAGCTGGTAGATGTGCTGGCCGAACAAAGTGATCTGGTGGTTCGATTTAATGGTGGTGGCAATGCCGGTCATACGGTTATGCATGACGGCGAGACCTACAAATTCCACTATATGCCTTCAGGTATGCTACACAAAAAGCAGTGTATCCTTGGAACAGGTGTGGTCATCAACCCAAAAGATCTACTTGAGGAAATCAAATCCTTTACAGATAGTGGTCATAAACCAAAACTAAAGATCAGTGCCCGGGCACACGTCATCTTCCCTCACCATCAGCTGATCGATGCGAAGGAGGGCGGAAAGATCGGGACAACGGGTCGCGGCATCGGTCCCACCTATTCCCAGAAGGCGTCCAGAATAAATTTGAGGATCTTGGATATCATCGCTGATGATGCCATCGATAGGATTAAAAAGTCGCTAATTGACGTAAAAGAGATCCTGATTAGCGATGGAATATTCTCTGAGTCTCAATTCAAGGATTACTGTGAAAGTGTTTCCCGGGAATATGCCACCTTTGGCTCAGAATTTAAAGAATTTGTGACAGATACTGAAGATCTCGTACGTATGGCCACCCTGGATGGTCAGCAAGTATTGTTTGAAGGTGCTCAGGGCACTCTATTGGACTTGAATTATGGTACCTATCCATTTGTAACCTCAAGTTCGACCCTTGCTGCTGCCGCTTTTGTGGGTGGTGGAGCCATACCAGGTGTACCGATCAGAATTCTGGGAATTACAAAAGCATATACAACACGGGTTGGAGAAGGTCCCTTCCCCACTGAATTGGAAGGCGATGCTGCCACCGATCTCAGGGAAGCTGGTCATGAATATGGCGCAACGACAGGTCGACCAAGACGTGTGGGACATCTTGATCTATATGCGCTTCGCTACGCCATTCGTATCTCAGGGATCCAGGAGCTTGCCATGACCAAAATCGACACCCTGGCCCTTGTAAATGGTGTAAAAGCGTGCACGGGGTATAAGATCAAAGGCAAAGAAATAGATTATTTCCCCGCAGATGCGCCTACCCTTGAACTGGTAGAACCCATTTATACTGACATCCCAAACATTACAGAGCTCAGCAAAAATGAATGGGCTGGCTTACAGGGAAAATCCAAGGAAGAGCTTCCGGAAAGCATCCAGGATTACATAAAATTTATCGAAGATTTTGTCGAAATCCCCATTACCATCCTCTCACATGGACCAGAAAGGAATGAAACCATTGTCTTCTGAAACACTTTTCAATCTGTCACCCCTTGATGGGCGCTATGCCAGCGATTTGCAGGAAGTTCAAGAGGCATTTTCTGAAAGCCGACTGATACGTGAGAGGATCCACGTTGAAATGGTGTACTTGAAAGCTTTTTTAAATGCTACCGATCGTGAGGATTGGTGGCAGGAAAGTTACATGTCCATTTATTCAGGCCTTGACACCGGTGATCTGAAAGCAGTCAAGGAAATTGAGAATCGCACAAAGCACGATGTGGCTGCAGTGATCGAATTCATAAAGGGTAAATTGCCTGAGAAAGTACAGCCATATGTCCACTTTGGACTTACCTCCGAAGATGTAAATAACCTCTCACATGGTCTCATGATGCTGGCTGCAAAAGATATTCATCTGAGTCATTCCCATTG
>CAZVSF010000181.1:4415-6406 GCA_964630195.1 uncultured Lentisphaeria bacterium | reverse complement strand
TAAACTAAGCAGCTCCTCTGAAGCTTTATAGATGCCCTCTGCGGTCATTCCAAATTTGTCAGCAAGGATACCACCAGGCGCGGAAGCACCGTAGTGGTCAATTCCCAATATTTTCCCATCCAGCCCAACATATTTTTCCCAACCTGCAGTAACCCCAGCTTCAACAGCAAGGCGTTTTCTACATCCAGTTGGAAAAATGCTGCGCTTGTATTGCTCGTCCTGCTGCTCAAAGAATTCCCAGCTGGGGAAACTTATCACGCGAACATTCAGTCCCTCCTGCGCCAATCTTTGCCCCGCTTCAAGGGTGATACTGACCTCTGAGCCACTGGCCATAAGAATAATATCATGATCCCCGTCAGTTTTTTCCCAAAGGGTATAAGCTCCCTTTTTCAGATTGTCTGCGGAAGCCAGCTCATTTCGATCAAGGATGGGTAAATTTTGACGGGTGAACAACAGGGCTGTAGGGCCTGATTTGTTTTCCAGCGCTGCCACCCAGGCATACTTGGTTTCATTGGCATCTGCAGGTCGGATGACAGTGACATTGGGTGTGATCCGTAAACTCATCAGGGTTTCAACAGGCTGGTGGGTAGGTCCATCTTCACCCACATAAAAACTATCGTGTGTATAAACATAAATAACTGGCAAATTCATCAGGGCAGCCAGTCGCGTTGCCGGTCTGACAAAGTCTGCAAATACCAGAAATGTTGCCCCATAAACACGGAAGCCACCATGGAGTTGCATCCCATTAATTATGGCTCCCATACCGAGTTCACGTACCCCAAAGTGCAAATTACGGCCACCAAAAGCGTCGGCAGCAATATCATCATACCCTTTGAGATGGGTGTTGTTTGAAGGGGCCAGATCTGCTGAACCTCCGACCAGATAAGGGACAGCTTTGGCCAGATCCTGTAGTACTTTTCCTGATGCTGATCGTGTGGCAATGGATCCATCTGGTTCGAAATCGGCAATCAGTTCCTCAAGATTTGCCGGTAGCTTGCCGCGCATGAATTGGCTCCATTCATCTGCTTTGTCCGGCATATTCATCTCGTATTCATGAAGCATGTCATTCCAGACATTTTCTCTTTTTTCATTGGCAGCCACGACCTTCGCAAATAGCTCCCGAACTTCGTCAGGGACATGGAATTTTTCTGCTGGAATCCCAAGCGCAGCCTTGGTCAACAGAACTTCTTCTTCACCGAGGGGGGCACCATGGGCTTCGTGGGAGCCAGCTTTGTTTGGTGAACCATAGGCAATGGTTGTTTTACAAATAATGACCGAGGGTCGATGGGATTCGAGTTGTGCTAATTTGGTTGCGTTGCTGATCTCATCATAATCGTGACCATTGATGCGCTGAACATGCCAGCCATAGGCCTCCATCCTCTTGTCCACATCATCTGAATAAGTGATGCGCGTATCCCCTTCAATGCTGATAAAATTCTCATCGTAGAATACGATCAGCTTGCCAAGTCGATGATTCCCGGCAAAGGAAAAAGCCTCGTGAGAGACACCCTCCATGAATTCACCCTCGGAAGCCAGGACATATGTATAATGATCGATGAGATTCTGTTCTGACAGGTTGAAGCGGGCAGCCAGCATTTTTTCCGCCAGTGCCATCCCGACAGCATTGCCGCAGCCTTGTCCCAGAGGTCCTGTGGTAGCCTCCACTCCAGGCGTGTGTCCCTGTTCGGGATGCCCGGGGGTTTTACTGTCCCACTGGCGAAACTTTTTGAGCTCATCCAGGGGTAAGTCATAACCTGCCAGGTGCAAAAGGCTGTAAATAAGCATGGATCCATGTCCTGCAGAGAGGACAAAGCGATCACGATTGATCCATTCTGGATTTTGGGGATTATATTTCAAGAATTTGGTCCAGAGAACCGTAGCAACATCAGCCATACCAAGCGGTAAACCGGGATGTCCAGAGTTGGCTGCCTGGATCCCATCCATGGCCAATCCTCTAATTGTGTTTGCTATGAGCTTGTATTCCATATTAT
>CAZVSF010000181.1:0-4315 GCA_964630195.1 uncultured Lentisphaeria bacterium | reverse complement strand
CTAACATCTCACACTATTAATGTCCGGTCTGGCCCCAGAAGTTCCATAAGAGGGTCGACACATTTCTCAGCAGCACAAAGCCCTCATTATCGACAGCCCAGGACTCATCTTCCTGATTATTGGTGATGAGACAGAACACATAATCGCCCCCAGGGGCATTGACCAAAAGAACTTCTGATCTCGACGCATTCACACCGCCCTGTTTTGATGCAACCTGCACTGTTCTGGGGATAGATGAAAGTGCTTCATCATCCCAGAAAATGCGGGTGAGATATCGGTACATTTCCTCGCTGGCCCAGGGTGAGACAGCTTTGTTATTATGGATGAGCTCAACCAGGCCAGCCATTTCCCTTGGCGTGGTTTGCCCCCATCCATAAACTTCCCAATCGTCGTGTCGATCTGGCGTTCTCGAATTTATTCGGGTTTGATGAAAGCCATTGGTGTCAAGCCATTCATTTATATCGAGTCCACCACCAGATAATTGCTGACACCACAAACTGGCCAGATTATCGCTATAGGTGATCATTAAAGAAATGATCTTTTTCAGAGATATTGTCGTACTGTCTCTAAAGGAGCTTAATATCCCATCATCTTCGTAGTCTACCAGATCAGCTGTCCATAAAAAGGTGGAGTCGTAATCAATATCCCCATTCTGTATTTTTTGAAAGAGGGTGAGCATGATGGGCACCTTGATCATACTGGCGGTGGGGAAAAGTTTGTCTGCCTTGATGGAAATTTCCTGACCAGATTTCAGGTGCTTGGCATAGATCCCCACATCTCCATGAAATGATGTAAGCAAGGATTGAAGCTTGAATTCCAGATCGACAATATCCCCTGAAATTTCCTTTTTGGGAGATGCACATGACCCCATGAGCAGGATAAGAACCCAAACGACCACATGACTTTTTCGAAAGAAACTTTGCAACATATCCACCTCTATGAATGAATCAAGCGGTCTGGTCCATTAAATGAATGAGCTCGATCTTTGCCTCTTTGGCATGTGTCTTTATACGCTCATCACGATATAGTTCACCATAGAAAATCCGGCTTATCCCAGAGTTGGCGATCAGTTTGAAACAATTGTAGCAGGGGCTGGCAGTTACATAGATGTCTGCGCCCTCGATACCCACGCCATTTCTGGCAGCCTGAACAATGGCATTTGCTTCAGCATGAACTGTTCGTACACAATGACCATTATCCATTTCATGTCCAACCTCGTCACAATGGGGTAAACCGCGGATGGACCCATTATATCCTGTCGAAAGGATCATCTTATCGCGCACGATCACAGCACCAACAAATTTACGGTCACAGGTTGAGCGCGTGGAAACATCCCTGGCGATCTGCATGAAATAGTTATCCCAGGAAGCTCTATCTTTTGTCATCTAACGATATTCCTTTTCATTCAACAATCAATGTTTTGGTCGTTCCAATAACGAGCTTTGCATGATTTTTCAACTCTGGATTCCACCACCTCATGAGGTCTTTTGAAAGCGGTTCTTCCGTAAAGCCAATATCCTCAAGCATTTTCAGAACCATTTGTCCTATCGCCCGATAATTCCCATCCAGAACCTTCACAGCCAGCCCATAAACACTTCCATCCGGCATAATAAAACCTGCTGCGGAGACAGCTTCCGCCCCGCCCTTGGACAGTATCCTTTCAGGATAACTCTCCATGAGTACAGTGTCAAACCGACCTTCGCCCCCAACCATATGGGGATGACCATTCATGGCTTGAAAAATTTGCTGACACTCCTTCGTGGATTGTTCACTTATCCTGGCAAAGGCCATGGCCACCCGTTGAAGTGGTAAATGAAAAACGGGGGCAGAACAACCATCCACACCCCTGTGGATCTTATCCAGGGATGTGTATTCTCTCACAATTTCATAGATGTACTGTTGCACTGGATGATCCGGGTTCAGATAATCTGCAGGATCAAAACCCAATTGTGCGCAGGTGGTCAACATCCCTGAATGTTTGCCAGAGCAATTATTGTGAATCTGTTGTGGCGCAATACCAGCCGTTACCAAGGCTGCTGCACTGTCCTTATGTATGGGTGGATGAATTCCACAGGCAAGCAGCGCTGGATCCAAACCTGCTTTTGAAAATATCTGTGAAACGGTGTTTGTATGGATGGGTTCACCACTATGGGAAGAGCAAATCACTGCAAGCTCTTCAGGAGTTAGCTTAAAATCATCATAAGCCCCGGATCTGAGAACGGCCATACCCTGAAGTGGTTTCGCTGATGAGCGAACATAGGTGAGGTAGTCGGTGTCTCCGTATGCTTTCAGGATCTTGCCAGCGGCATCAACAATAACCCCATACCCCACATGAAAGCTCTCGACAAAACCTGAGCGTGTAACCTGGGTGATCAGTGATTTCATTGAACCTGGGCTTTAAAGTCACGCACAGCTGTTTCCAATCCTACAAAGATCGAACGGCCAATAATTGCGCGACCCACTACAATATTCTCCACAGATTCTATGCTAACCAGGGGCAAAACATTTTGAAAGGACAAGCCACCATTCACTGCCACACCCAATCCGTTTTTTTCAGCAGTCCGAGCCATGAGTGCAATTTGCTCCTGAGCCTCTGCCTGTCCGGCGAGATTGGTATTTTCCGAATAGTGTTTTACACTTAATTCAACCATATCTGCCTGCAGACGGTAGGCTTTTTTCAAATGATTTAATTCCGGCTCCAGGCAGAATGAAATAAGCTTTCCTGCATCTTTGATCTGAGGAATAAATGTTTCGAGATCAGCACCGAAATCTTCAAACAGATTCTCCCCTGAGAAGGTGACCTGAGAAATGGGCAAGCTGAGTGCAAGTTGAAGAAGTTCTGCTCGAGGTGTTATCCGCAATGCAAATCGAGTCCCCATGGCTGCCGCTATGGTCAGCTCCAGATCTTTGTCGGTAAAATTGGGGGATCGTCCATCATATGTCAAACTAAAGCCATCCACGCCTGATAAACCAGCAATGGTGACAACGCCAGGAAGTGTGAGACCATCAAATTTTAGTTGCTGCTGTGCGCTGATAAAGGCATCCAGATTGAGTTCCATTTGAGCCATAGTTTCCTCGACTTATTTTAAATTGATCACTTCACCAGCTTTGAGACCTGGACCAGGTCAAAGCCTGCTTCTTTAAGCGCTGGCAAATATTTTTTTAATGTTTTGAGTGTATTGGGTCGACAGTGTCCAATCCCGATGGCCTCCCCTTGTTCTTTGGCAATACGAGCCAGACGAAAGAGTTCCCCAGCAATGGCTTCCTCATCATCCACCTCATCCAGAAAGACATCACGACTATTAGTGGGCACATGGCGTTCTCTGGCTACAGATTCTCCAACCGATGCGGCAATCGTCCTGCTATCGATGAAAAACATTTTCTGTTCAGCGAGAAAATCTGTTACACTGGTCATCACCTTGCGACTCTGGGTGCCACCACTCCCCTGATGATTATTCATTCCCACAGCTTTTGGAACATCCTTGCGGGCCTTTTTGAGACGTCGAATTATTTCACCCTCTGTTAGATCATCTGATAGTGCATAATCGGGTTCGCTGGTTGCATTGGTAACCGTGATCATGGGCATGTGAATCAGGGTTTGAATATCTCTGTTATTCAAGCGTTCATCTACCTGAGTTGAATAAGGCCGGCCTGGGATGACGGCTGCGGTAAAGGGGTCCTTGAGTGAGATAAATCCAGTGATGGTTTCGTTCATTGAATATCCGAAATCATCAATAATGACTGAAAGTTTGGGCTTTTTGCCCACCTTGGCGATATCAGCTGGTAAAATTGAAATCGGAGCGGCTTTTTCCTCTGGATATTCAAAGCGGTAAACCGACCAGACAGTAGAATCACTTCCAACCTGAAACTCCCAGTAGTCATCAGCATCAGCGGATTGTTGCACCTGAAATCCAAAGCCACCCAGTGTACTTTCCAACAATTTTTTAATCTCCGAGGAGCGGATACTTTTCGGATCTGCTATTTTAAAGACCCTTGTGCCAAGACCGTCATCGCTCAAGCTTCCATCCACAAATTCCAATGTAGGGAATCGTCTGGTCAGGGTTTGATCCATACGGGTATTCAAGGTGAAGTAGCCTTCATAAAAACCTTGCTCGGACATAAGTTCTGGTTCATAGACATTGGTTCTGTTCCACAGTACGACCCAGACGACAACGACCACTAAAATAAGTGCCATAAGGAAGATTTTCAGGAAATTTCCTGTTGAAGGATTGGTCCTCAATTTCTCTTTATAGTATTGATATCTCATGATTGCTTAGTATAGTTTTCTACTGGCCTGTGTCCACCGAAAAACTGG
>CAZVSF010000180.1:0-6471 GCA_964630195.1 uncultured Lentisphaeria bacterium | reverse complement strand
GGCTTTAGCCCGACCCTGTTTGGGCTAAAGCCCATTCACCATATAAAAACACATGACCCCCGGCTTGAAAGCCAGGGCAACAAAAACAGCTCATTCCTGCCTGGTATAGTTGTTTTGGAACGAAGCAGGTCAATCACTCCCATCTCGATAGGTCCCGACACGCCTGTCGGGAAACTCGATGTCCATTTCCTAAAGTGATCATTTTGTTTAATGAGGGCGAGAATTAAAAGATTAGAGCCCGTCTGCGCATAAGTTCACTACGAATCGAATCGAGGGTAAACTTGTCCCGGATGCACTTGTGAACATTAAGATTCTTTAATGTTCGTACCATTTGCTATTAGAACGGATTAAAAAAATTATCTTTTTTGAGAAAATTAACTCAGGAGGACTGATGAAAAAACTATTTACCATTCTAATTATCGTTTCCGTGATGTTCATGTGGAGTTGTGAAGACCCCAATGAAGCACCGGAAGTAACAGACATTGTTTCCAGTGTAGACGCACCCATTGTAGGCCAGGTTTTAACCCTCTCCTCAAGTGCCACTGATGCTGATGGTGATGCACTAACTGTGGTGTGGACTGCAACAGCAGGAACATTTACAGATGCAAACCTGGATGAAGTCGAATGGACTGCACCCATGGATGCTGCCATTGTAACTATCACAGTGACGTATTCAGATGGAACCGATGAATCCCAAAAATCCCTGGAACTGAATGTGGGTGGTTTACCTACATTAGGTTATGCCGGGTCTGAAACTTGTGGTGGATGTCACGAAGCCATTTATGATGACTTTATTGAAAGCGGTCATCCATACAAATTTAATGTGCTTTATGATGGCACTGCTCCCACCTATCCATCATTTGTAGACAATTTCATGGAATTACCAGCAAGTGAAAGCGACTGGTCAAATATAGCCGGTGTTATTGGTGGTTTTGGCTGGAAAGCCCGCTTTGTTGGCAAAGATGGACACGTCCTGGGTACAGCAGGAAGCATGGTCCCTGGAACAGGCGCAAATCAACATAACTTTTTTGAGGGTTATGACTGGGGTTGGGTAGATTATCATCCATCAGATGTTAAAAAATATAACTATAACTGTTTCAAGTGTCACACAACTGGCGCTGTCGCAACCACTAATCCAGATAGCTCCTGGTTAAAAGTCCATCTCGACGTTGATGCTGCTGAAACCATGGATTACTTCGAGTTTGGTGGCGTTCAGTGTGAAGCTTGTCATGGTATGGGCAACCAACATTCAGCTTATGGCAACACCGATTATATCGAACGCGTGACAACCAGTCGTCGTGAAGGTACAAAAGATGTTACAGCTCTTTGTGGTGACTGTCACACACGTAATGCCGATCGCTCAATTGCTGTTTCTGGTGGAAAAGTGAAGCATCATGAACAGTATGATGAATTTATCACAACAGGTCATTATAATGGCGACAATCCAATGTCATGTACTAGCTGTCACGATCCTCATAAACGAACAATCTGGGATGGTGAATCTATTCAGACGAATTGCACCAGCTGTCACGAAAGCCAAACTGTGAACCACGTTATCACAGATTGTAAATCTTGTCACATGCCCTACTCTGCAAAATCAGCAGTTGCCCGTGGTAACTATGTGGGTGATGTCAAATCTCACCTCTGGGCGATCAACACTGATACGACCTATCAGTTCCTCAGTGATGATGGCTCAACTGTACGTACTGTTGATGGCAAAGCTATGCTAAGCCTTCAGTTTGCTTGCTATGGTTGCCATGAAGTTGCTGGCGATGATACCGGTTTATTGGGTGGTCATCAGACTTCACCTGGCGTTGAGAGCTCATACTCCGCCAAAACTTTAGCTGAACTTGCGGCCAAAGCAGCCACGATTCACAACTAAAGAACTCAGATCAAGAAAAAGGGCAGGTTTAAACCTGCCCTCAGATAGTTGAGAAACCCACCCATATCGGTGGGTTTCTTGCATTTAATGTCTATCTGACCGAAAATCTATTTTTGGGTCAGATTGATCGAAACCTGGTAATTTGTCATTCAGGGTGGCGAACTTGCCACACTAGGTCAATATCTGAGCCCCTATGTGCGAAAAACAGTCTTTCCGGTTCAGTATGAGAGCCATCTTCTTGATATTCTGAACAATAGCAAGCATGAGACTCTTACGAATGACCTGCAGGACCTTCTCACAAAATACTTCCTGAAACACACCTGCATCTGCAAAGCGCTCGGTGCGGTTGCGGCTAATGGTTGGATGATCAGGTATCCTGTCAGTAAGTCCTGAGCCCAGAAACCACCAATACGCCACATTCACCTGAACTTCTTGTTCTAATCGATGTTCTGACCGGATACCATAAAGGTACCCCAGAAACATTATTTTGAACAAGAGAACTGGATCTACAGGAGGACGTCCACTATCATTGCAAAACAGGTGGCCCACCTTCTCATAGATGAAACGAAACCGGATGGACTTGTCGATCTTGCGCAGCAGATGATCCTCGGGAACCAACTGATCCAGTGCAACCAACTCTACCCTGTTGTTTGGGGGTCCTCTTTTCTCGTAGCATTGGATAAACTAAAAAGCTCCCGCTTGTTCTGCGGGAGCTTTATCAACAGTCTGGGGCTCTCATGGAGGAGCTCTAATTATGATACTTTATTGCACGTGTATCAAGAATAACTAACTTGATACACAACCATTAATTCAATCATATTTTTTTAAGTAATGTACAAGGAGGGAGTGCGACATGAATAATACCATGAATCGAATTGCCATGGTGCTCACGTTTATCAGCATCGGGAGTGCACAACTGACCTTTGAAATGGAAGCTTCGGTAAATTATGGAACCTACGCCCAAAACAGTGTGGTTCACAACGACACCATCTGGCATCTTGGTGGTTACTTTTCATACAGCCTTCCATTTGGAATATCGTCAGGAATGTATTCATATGCAGAGTATTTCACACTAGAAGCCAACTATTGGCAAGTTGATACCACGAAATTCATTTATCGGCGCTATGGGACAGCTCAGAGCGATGGTAATCATATCTTCATTATGGGTGGCCGGACATATGAAGTGCTCTCTCAAGTAGAAATATTTAATCCCCAGACACGAACAATCATTTAGGTACTCCCATGCCCACACCCCGCTCCGCACTGGGAAGTGTGCTTTATGATGGAAAGATCTATACGGTAGGTGGCTGGAGCGAGGATGGTTACTCAGGAGCTGTGGAAATATATGATGTTGCGAGTGACAGCTGGTCTGCTGGAGCTACTTGCCCATTGGCTGCTGAAGTGCGAGCCGTACTACACGGTGATGATATGATCGTTATTGGTGGATACGATGGCGTACAACATAGTGAAATTTATTCCTATAATATCCCAACGGCCCAGTGGTCTTTAATTGGAAATGCTCCAGTCACAGTTGGAGGTTCATCTGGCTTGGAGATCGTGGGAGATTATATATTTGTGATTGGGGATTTCGATAATTTAACCAGGGTGAATCGATATAATATTACGGATGGGACTTGGGACGAACCAACAGCAGGATATATGGGTAGGAGGCATACAAGCACAGTTGTCCTTAATGACCGCCTTTATGTTATAGCTGGAAATTCTCATATCAACGGCGCCTACCAATACTATCGCGTTGTTCAAAGCATGGATGTAAGTCAGCTAACCACAAGCGTTTCAAAACATAAATATCTACCACAATCAATGAATCTTGAACAAAATTATCCAAATCCATTTAATCCAAGCACTAGAATTCGAACCTACCTTGATAAACCAGGGGCATACCAGCTAAACATTTTGAACCTGAAAGGACAGATGATCAATTCATATAATCTCCCAGAATCACACGTTGGTGAATACATCTTTAAATGGGATGGAAGGGATTTGCAGGGTAATCCAGTCCCAAGTAGTGAATACCTGTATCAATTGGTGAATGAAGATGGATCAGTATCCAGAAAGATGATGCTCATCCGTTAACCGTAAAAAGTCAGCAACATTGACGAACACAGCATTTGAGGTGGAAACTCCACTTTTTCTTGGCCCCTGACTTCAAACCTCAGGGGCTTTTGTTTATAGGCATTTTGCCATATTCATTCTTCAGTATTTAAAAAAATAGCATGAAATCCAAAGTTTGCAGTTTATTCTATCCAAGCTATTTAAAGCGGTGGCCTCCTACAGAATTTTGTAGTGTTGATCATTAACGAAAAAGGTAAACCATGAATATATTAGATAAGCTCAAAGAGCTGACAGTGGTCGTTGCGGATACTGGCGATATCGAATCCATGAGAATCCACAAACCTCAGGATGCCACGACCAATCCATCACTCCTGCTGGCTGCTGCTCAGATCCCCAAGTATATGCACCTTGTAGATGATGCCCTGAATTATGGCGAAATCGATAGAACGGACGCCTCTCAGAATATGCGACCCATTCTGGAAAAACTTGCTGTCAATTTTGCCCGCGAAATCCTTCACGTTGTCCCCGGCAGAGTTTCTGTGGAAGTTGATGCCAAGCTTTCTTTTAACACACAGGCCACCATGGAAACTGCCCGTCGCCTGATAGGTATGTTCGAAGCCGAAAATATTGATAGATCAAGAATCCTGATCAAGATAGCATCCACCTGGGAGGGCATTAAGGCAGCTGAACAGCTCGAAAAGGATGGTATTCATTGCAATCTGACCTTGTTATTCAGTTTTGCCCAGGCTGTGGCCTGTGCCGAAGCCAAAGTTCAACTCATATCACCTTTTGTAGGTAGAATTATGGATTGGCATAAAGCGAAACGAGGTGTTGACCATATTCCTGCGACGGAAGATCCCGGTGTCCAATCCGTGACGGAGATTTACAATTATCACAAAAAATTTGGATATGCGACTGAAGTCATGGGTGCCAGTTTCCGCAATACGGGTGAGATCATTGAACTCGCCGGTTGCGATCTATTGACCATCTCTCCTGGACTGCTTAAAGAGCTTGAATCTATGGAAGGTGACCTTTCCGAAAAGCTGTCAGAGGAAACGGCCAGATCGATGGAATTGAAAAAGATCCATCTCAATGAGGCAGACTTCAGGTGGATGCATAACCAGGATGCCATGGCCACTGAGAAACTTGCCGAGGGTATTCGCAAGTTCAGTGCCGATCTGGATAAATTGGAAAAATTGTTACGCGATAGATAGTGGCTTTTGCATACATGCAAGTGGAGTTAGCGGGTCAGCCCATCACTTTCTTTTACGCCATAACTTCTTTAGCATGATGGAAAGGGTCGACCAGACCTTATATATCATAGCGCGGAATGGACCGGTCTGTGGACTCAGGAATTCATGCACTAGCGTTGCTACCTCAGGACTGCGTAGATAGCCGTAGGATTTGTGGGTATTGCGTTCAGCCCCATCCAGATAATCATTAAATATAGGATAATCCTCTGCCTTGACTCCCAACTCATTGGCGGCATAATCGTCAGATAATTGCTGGTCAAATGCAATGATATCTTCAGGATCAGAATAATTCAGCCATTGCCCCTTAAATGAGGATGGTGTTCTTAATTTATCACCAATCCGCTCTCTTTCCGGCATACCCTGCGCCAATTTTCCCAGGATAAATGGAAGCCCCAGTGGAGAACCTATGGTAACAAACTTCTGGATATGCGCACATCGCTCAGGATAACGCGTCATCACATCATAGGCGATAATAGACCCCATGGAATGGGCGATCAATAAAACTTCATCATTGGCGTGACGATCCAGGAGTTCCAGCATACGCAGCTGTACCCTCGATCTTGTCGATTCAGATTCAGTCTCAATCTTGGAAAAATACTTGTCGAGATCCTTAAAAAAATGGCGAAATATTTTATCCGTGATGTTTTCGTAGTTCATCGAAAGATTCGGCTTTAGAAATATCTCGTGCAGTTGTTTCTCGATATACCGTCGAAGCTTATTTACCTGCTTTGAGCGATCTTCCTGAATGGCTGAAACACCCCACTGGTATCTTTCATTCAGATAAAGCTGGTCATCTGGATCACTTAGATAGGGATCTAAGGGTTTGGGATAAAGCTCATCTGCCCAGTAAATAAGATCAAATGGTATACGTAGTTGGGGGTGCCCGAGGCGTTCAAGACCCTCTTTGATAGCAAGCTGCCACCATTTCTTAAGCAAGTCGGCTGGTGGTTTATTGCGGAGCCCATGTATACCCAGTATGTAATGGGCCATGTTATTTCAATCCAATTGAATACTTAAAATTAATGCCCACCTTCACCTTCATAAGCCAACTCACCTGCCTCTACTGGTATGGATAAAATATTCTCTTCTGGAGGCAGAGGACAGGTCGCCCAGGGTGAAAATGCGCAGGGCATATTGTAGGATTTGTTAAAATCAATTGTGGTCTTCCCGGTCTCGTCAACTGCTGGCACCACCAGGAAGCGACCAGCACCATAAGTGCTTAAGCCGTTGGTGGCATCTCCGAATATGATAAAGTATTGT
>CAZVSF010000179.1:0-6567 GCA_964630195.1 uncultured Lentisphaeria bacterium | reverse complement strand
AATGAGTATGATCGATCTAAGACCTTAACAGTGCTTGTCTAGATATTAAACCTGGGGACAATAAGTATGTCTCCCTGAGCACGTCGAAGGGTAGAGACATTCAGTATAAGTGACATTTATTTAAACAATTATCTCCGCCACTTTCATAGTCAACGCCAAGCTGAACATCATACAGACAGCTATTGCTAATCTGAAAAATACTAAGTAATATCGTTAAAGCGTTTTAAGATAGATCGGGATGAATGATATATGCGAAATGTCACAGCCCTGACACAAAGCTGATCCTTTCGCAACTATCCTCCTTGCAACAGACTTGAGGACTTAAAAAATATTTACGAAGCATAAATTGCATCTCTTTAAAAGTTGAGAGATTCAAACCGGAGGAATAATTATGAGCAATAACACGCTTATATGGTGGCCAGTACTAGAGGATAAAGAATTCCTGGTCGAAGGTCGGGTCATGACTGTGACAGCAGATGATAAACAGATTTGCCTGACCCATTTTGAAGGAGAAATATGCGCTCTTGATAATCACTGTCCTCATCAGGGTGGTCCATTAGGAGAAGGGAGTATTGAAAAAGGCTTACTGCGCTGTCCCTGGCATGGATGGGACTATCATCCTTGTAACGGTAAGGCTCCTGGTTTTGATGATGGTGTTGACACCTATCCGGTGAAAATTGAGGGTCAGCGTGTATACGTTGGTTTACCCCCAATAGCCCCTCACTTAACGACAGTGGCAGATGTCATGGTAGAAACCATGGTCAAAGCAGGAGTGAATTCTGTATTCGGTATGGTTGGTCACTCTAATTTGGGGTTGGCTGATGCCATGCGTCGGCAGGAGAAGCAGGGCAGACTCAGGTACATCGGGATTCGCCACGAAGGAGCCGCAGCCTTTGCTGCCTCAGCTTACGGTAAACTGACAGGGCGGCCTGCAGCCTGTTTTGCCATTGCGGGCCCTGGTTCAACCAATATGTTCACCGGGTTGTGGGATGCCCGCGTGGATCGCTCTCCCCTCCTTGCGCTAACGGGACAAGTCGAGACCCAGGTTATTGGTACCGGGACTTTTCAGGAAGTCGATTTACTCCAGGCCTTCCAAAGCGTTGCACATTATAATCACCGTGTCCATAAAGATTCAAACCATGCTGAGTTGATGACCCAGGCAATCAGACATGCTTTTCTCAATCGAGAACCCGTACACCTGACATTTCCAGATGAGGTCCAAATCACCCAGGCAGCTGATACCTCGATTCCGGATCCCCGCGTACGGTTGACACAGCAAACTATTGCTCCCCCCCTTGAGCAGCTGAATTTGGCCTTGAAGTTAATCGGACAGGCCGTCCGCCCAGTTATTGTGGTTGGACATGGTGCACGATTCCACATGGAAAGCGTTCTTACAGTGGCTGAAAAACTAAAATGCCCGGTTCTCACAACATTCAAGGCCAAGGGGCAAATTTCTGATCACCATGAGCTGTCCGGCGGTGTTTTGGGACGCAGCGGGACACCCATAGCTTCACATTTCATGAATGAAAGTGATCTTTTGCTCGTCATTGGCGCCTCATTTTCAAAGCATACGGGGATCACAGCAAAAAAACCGACGATCCAGATTGATTTTGATCCCCTGGCGCTGAGTAAATTCCATGAAATCGATTGCCCGGTCTGGGGAGAGATCTCCACTACTCTGGGATTACTCAATGAGCAGCTTGTACTAAACGCTCGCCAGCAGGATCATCGTGAGGAGATAGCCGAGCGCTGGGCCATCTGGCGTGCAGAGAAGTCGCGCAGACTTCAAGAAGATCGAGGACAGGGGATCAGTTCCAGTTTCATTTTCGATAGACTGACCCACAGCGTCCCGGCGAATGCGGTCATCTGTGTGGATGTCGGGAATAATGCGTATTCCCTGGGACGATATTTTGAAGCCCGTTCGCAATCCTTTCTCATGTCCGGATATCTGGGATCCATCGGATTTGCTTTGCCCGCAGCCCTGGGAGCCTGGGCAGCCGTTGGCAAGGATCGACCCATTATTGTCGTGGCCGGAGACGGGGGTATTTGCCAGTATCTGGCGGAATTGACAACCATCGTTAAGCATAATATGCCCATCAAAGTGGTGGTTTTGAACAACAATGAATTAGGCAAAATCTCCAAAGAGCAACGCTCCGGTGAATTCCCCGTATGGGGCACAGACCTGGTTAACCCGAATTTTGCAGAATTGGCTCATTCAATTGGAGCCAAAGGATTTCACGCAAAGACGAAGACAGAGTTAACCCGTGGATTAACTGACCTTTTTCTCGAACCGGGTCCTGCACTTCTTGAGATCAAGAGCGATGTCCAACTCGTTTAACTGGTTTTCGAATGAAGAATTGATAGGACAATGATAATGACGCAAAAGCAATCCATCAAGCAAGTTGTTATCGTTGGCGCCGGTTTCGCCGGAATTAATGCTGCCAAGCGTCTGGGTAACCAACCCGGGGTGGAAGTCAGTATTGTGGATCGCAATAATTTTCACCTTTTCCAACCCTTGCTTTATCAAGTCGCTACGGCAGCGTTAAGCCCTTCTGAGATCGCCTCCCCGATTCGTGGCATTCTTTCACCATATAAGAATGTTAAAGTCTATATGGGCGAAGTGAGCTATGTTGATTTCAATTCTCGGTTTGTAAAGACCGATAATTGCGATCTTCCTTATGATTATCTCATTCTTGCGTGTGGATCCAGGCAATCCTATTTCGGCAATGATTCATGGAGTAGATATGCGCCGGGTCTCAAGACAGTGGACCAGGCTCTGGATATTCGTCAGCGCGTATTGTGCGCTTTCGAATTGGCTGAATGCGAAAGTGATCCCATCCTCAGAAACAAGTTTCTGACCTTTGTCGTGGTGGGTGGAGGTCCCACAGGAGTTGAGCTGGCTGGTGCATTGGCGGAGATGAGCCGCCATTCACTGATCAAAGACTTTCGCAATATTGATCCAGGACAAACCAGGATACTTCTTATTGAGGCTGGTCCAAGACTGTTAGCCGGTTTTGCCAAAAACTTATCAACCCGGGCGGAGGAGGATTTGGTACAGCTGGGTGTAGAGGTACTTACCGGTGTCGCAGTTACGAAAATACACGCAGATTCTATTGAGCTGGGTGAGAAATCGATTGATACCAGCACCGTTTTATGGGCAGCGGGAGTACAACCGGCAGAAATTACTAATACTCTGGATCTGGATCTAGTTTTTGGTGGCCGAGTTCAGGTTAATGCCGATTTGAGTACGCCAAGCTACCCCAATGTTTTTGTTGCCGGAGATCAATCAGGGTTCGCTGATGCAAAGGGTAATTCGCTTCCTGGAACAGCGCCGGTTGCCGTTCAGCAAGGCCAGTTCATTGCTCAATCAATCCTTGCTGAAATCCATGGAAAGCCTCGTCGATCTTTTACATACAAAGACAAAGGTCAGATGGCGACCATTGGGAGGAATCGAGCAATTGTATCCACAAAAAGATTTACACTAAAGGGAACAATCGCCTGGTGGGTCTGGTTGCTCACTCACATTTACTATCTAATTGGATTCAAGAATAGATTATTTGTATTTGGGGACTGGGCATGGTCATACCTGACTTTCCAGAGGGGTGCACGACTTATAACCACACCGAAAGTGACTGATCAGGAAAATTGATCGGGTTAAGGGTTTAGCATTTGGGATGCTCTGGCTCCCTGCGATGTATCAAAGGAACCTTGCAGCGTAGAAGGAAAGAGGAATGGAGCGAGGAGTCGGGATTGCCTGCTGACTTCCTCACCGGCTCTACTTCACGCTTTGCCACTGGCAAAACGTTCGTGATTGAACAATGGGGTTCAAATCCTATCCACCATAAATAAAAAGACCCACCACTTTCGTGGAGGGTCTTTTTATTTGATGCCTGCCGACCGTAGCCGGAGGCGTAGGTTGGTCGAGGTGGAGGGATTTGAACCCCCGGCCCCCTGCTCCCAAAGCAGGTGCGCTAGCCGGACTGCGCCACACCTCGATTGCGGTTTTACGAGAAAATTGAACTTTGAAGCGAACTGCAATCGAGCCCTGGCATAGCTACCGAAAGGTAGCGACGACGGGCTTTTTCAGTCAATTCAATATCTCCAATGATTCATACTCGGCCTATCCCCTCAAGGACTTCATCACCAATTCTTGAATCATATTATCTAAAAGCGGCATGAATATAGTTTGTGCCCAAGGGATTTCAAGCCCGTTCTGCAAGGCTTAACGCAATTTTTGCACCTAGCCTGACATTATTCAAGGCGAGAGCTCTATTGGTGACCAAACTACGACCCTCTGTCAACTCCACGATCCGCCCAAGCAGATAAGGTGTGAGTTCTTTGCCTATAATTCCAGATCTGGCCGCATCCTTTAATGCCTGGTCAATGATGACACTCATTTCATCCAGGGGTATTTCGATCTCAGGTGGTGCAGGATTGGCAATGAGCATCCCGGAAACGACCCCCAACTCGCATTGTGCCTGGAAGGATCTGGCTATATCAACCGGGTTGTTCAAAGATTGGTGAATTTCCAGGCCGGAATGTGAGGAGTAAAAGGCCGGGAAATCAGTGGTACCATAACCAATAACTGGAACGCTCATTGTTTCCAGATATTCCAATGTTTTTGGCAGATCCAGGATCGCCTTGGCTCCTGCTGAGATCACAATTACAGGTGTGCGTGAAAGCTCAATCAGATCAGCCGAGATATCCATATCCTTCTCAGCTCCACGATGCACACCGCCAATACCCCCGGTTGAAAAAACGCTTATCCCAGCTCGGTGGGCCAAACGCATGGTAGATGACACTGTGGTGGCCCCGTGGCCTTTAGTAGCCAGGGTCAACCCGATCTCACGGGTCGCAACTTTTTTTACATCCTTGTCTCCTGCCAATATTTCCAGCTGTGCTGTGTCCAGGCCAATGCACACTTCACCATTGAGTATGGCAAGGGTAGCAGGTACTGCCCCATTATTTCGAGCAGCCTCCTCGGCTTCATGGGCAAACTCAAGATTTTGAGGATAAGGCATCCCATGAGCAATAATAGTGGATTCTAAAGCGAGAACTGGCTGCCCATTTTCAAGCGCAGAACGAACTTCTGTCGAATATTTAAATATTTTTTCCATGCAGGAAATTATGTCTTATCGACTGGATAGCAATTAATCAGTTGAAATTCACCTATCATCCGGAACTCTGGATATAATGTGAGGGCGCTATATTACCAGTCTTCTTCTGGGATTTCCCAGCTCCAGTTTCCCACTTCATCCACCCAAAAATTGGCATCACGACCTTCATTCCAATAACACCTGATCCTGTATTGCACACCATCATCACTTTTGTAGTCATAATATTTGCTCAGAAAATATTTACCCCTGAGTCCTCCCGTCGGGACATAATTCCAGTCGGACCCAACAACATTTTCCCAATTTGAAGCTATGGGGTATTCTCCATATTCAGCAAAGTAAATATCCAGTTGAGATTTGACGTATCCCATGGTCACTGCGACCTCTGACCGTTTGGCCTTTTCAACATTATTCCGATAGATAGGAACGGCAATACCTGCCAGAACTGCTATGATCACCACAACGATCATGAGCTCCGCAAGTGAGAAACCCTGTTTGGATGCTATATGTTGGTCGGCTTGTTTGGACACTTCTTGCTGTTCGATCCTCTCAGTTATTGAATAACTTCGGCTCCAAGATATGCCTTGCAAATAACAAAGTACTGGTTTTTAGCGCGTTTTGGTTGTTTATTGAGTTTGCTTATTGAAAATGGGGGCGACCTGGTTTCGACGGGATGACGAAGACCATTGGCTGCATGTAGTGTTTTCCCGAGATCACTTAAAAAAATTGGACGCCAATTATAAACGGCGAATCTAACTACGCACTAGCTGCTTAATTAAATAGCAGCTCGTTCCTTCTCTGCTCTTGCCCATTGGCAGGGTCTGGGGCGTCGCTAAAATGGGATCGGAAACTCATTCGTCAACGGTGGGAATCTTAAACTTAGTTGAATAGTCGTTATAAGATCCAGTCCGGAGGAGCTGTAACGGTGAACTTAAAGTTCGGAATAAACATGTAGGCGCTGATCGGCTTTGCGTTTCGGACGGGAGTTCGATTCTCCCCGCCTCCACACGGCTTCGCTCTCGCGTAGCTCGAGCTACGCCGGTGCAGGCTCCACTCACTTTGAGCGAGAGAGGAGACGTGTGTCCAGGCGAAGTGCGGATGCACGAAGCCGGACTGAAAAACTATAGCTAACCACATCAATTCGAACGACCATACTACATACCTGAAATTATTCAGGGAGATAAATCTGCACCAATATTCACAATTTGGAGCCCTCATGAATGAGCCTCTTTTGCACCATGTCTATCTATTGCGGAGTGATATATGCCCAGACAAATATTACAAGGGATACACAGGGAATATTAACAAGCGCCTATCAGAACACAATCAAGGTAAAGTCGCTGGGGTGGCCTGTTTTGAAGTGCCCCTAACCGGCCTATTTTAAAGTGCCCGCTGACACGATGGCAGTAATATCCAGTGAACACATAAAGCCAGTTGCTAAGTTCCATCAAAA
>CAZVSF010000178.1:0-6612 GCA_964630195.1 uncultured Lentisphaeria bacterium | reverse complement strand
CCGAGACATCGGACCGGAAAATTCCCCGCTCACGACGTTGGCGTTTAACCAAGGGATGCTCTGATTAATTGGCTATTTTCGTTAGGGCGAGGCAGATCGTCTGCAGGAAAATCGCAAATATGCCTTAAATTTGCGAGGTTTCCGAAAGATGGGCTAACACTGCCATAGCGGAAATAGGCATTAATCAGTGTATCCCAAGAAAGGTTGGGCGCTTCTCAGTGTATCGATCTCTTTGAAGGAAGAAGCATTTCCGCGCCTGCACTTACAAGCTGCCGCGTGATATCTTCGAAAAAACAGGAGAACCTACAGACAAAGAATCTATACTCGTTATGATATCCTGCTGGCATTATTGAAGCTGGTGAATAAACCAACGTTTGCTGGATTCTTGACCAATATCAGAGTAATCGTGTAGTCTTCTTCTGCACCCGGAACACCCACCAACACGGTTATTACAAGTGAGGTGTCTATGGGTAAAGTAAAGTATGTTTGCTTATCAGATCTGCATCTTGGTGCGGAATACAGCTTGTTAACCAATATCGACCAGGAAAACCGACCAAACCCCGAAGAACCCAGCACCACGCTGCTTAAATTCGCTGCTGCTCTGCGTAACTATTTGAGCGATCTTTCTCCGGACTCAAAACCCCAGCTCATTCTTATGGGTGATCTACTTGATATGGGTTTTTCACTAATAGATCGTACTGCAATGGCATTCCAACGTTTTGTGGAGGTTATGTTTCCCAAAGATGAACCTGCGATATTCGCAGAGGAAATTATCTTTATTCCCGGTAATCACGACCACCACCTCTGGCACACCGTGAAGGATCAACAATTCCTGAACCAGCTTTCAAGTCAAGACAACTCGCAGGTGCTTGAGCCATTAATAGAAGCAACCAATCTATTTGATAAACCGTCTTTGCCATCAATACTGCTAACGAAGCTGGTCCAATCCTACTCACATCTGGAGGACTTCTCCGTTGTTACGGCCTACCCAAACTTCGGATTGCTTAGCAAAGAAGACAATCGCTGTGTACTACTTCATCATGGTCATTTTATAGAGAACATGTATCGGCTACCGACAGAGGTGGCGCGTTGGTTGCTGGGTACTGATAACCAATCAACCAACGTTTCCAAATTGGAAAGACAAAATGGTGAGTGGATTGATTTTTTGTGGTCCAGCCTGGGAAATGCAGGTCTTGTAGGTGATAACTTGATTAAGCTATACGATATCATGCATGACCCTTCAACATCACACATGTTTTCAGAACAATTGTCAGACAAATTGATTCAACTACTCCAATCCAACCTACCCATAGGACAATCGACAGGGATTAAAATTGGTTCTCACCCCATCGCAGTCAGACAAGTTGTTAGTGCGCTTATTGATGCTACTCTTGGCCGGGCTGCCAGTATGGAGAGGAATAATTTTCTGGAGGTATTGTCCAGCAGCAGCACAAAGGGGATGGAATGGTATCTGAATGATCCGGTTTACAATCAGTTGAATACCGAGTCAGAAGGCATTTGCGCTAACGGGGTAATTACAAGCGATGTGACTTTCATTTTCGGTCACACCCACAAACCCTTTGGTGATGAGTTTGTCATCAGCAAATTTAAATCGCCAGTGAAAGCGTACAACACAGGTGGTTGGACTGTCGACCAACCCGAGATGGTAGAGACAATCGGCGCAGCCAGTGTCTTCATAGATGATGAGTTGAATGTTGCATCTCTGCGACTGTACAACGATCCGGTCAACGACGTAATAGTTCCAGTTAAAGCTCAGGGTGTGGGAGGGTATCCAGACCAGTCAAATTCACTGCTGACTCAAATGCAGGCTGTACTTGATGGTAACAAATACAATTGGACTGATTTCAGCAACGCTGCCAGTGATGCGATCAGCAGGCGAATTAGCATCGTTCGAAACAGGTTCTTTAATCCTGCTTTGACAGTAGAATCAACCCGGGAAGAACTATCATGACCTTCAATCCGATATCTCAGAAGTTAAGTTCTCTCAAACCTTACTACAAGGTTGTGGTAGTTGGGTCTGGCTACGGGGCAGGAGTTGCTGCTTTCAGGCTGGCAAGACTAGGTCAATCAGTTTGTCTGCTTGAACGAGGCAAGGAGATGCTTCCAGGCCAGTACCCCAAGAAGCTCATGGACCTGAAAGATGAAGTGCAGGTGAGTTCCCCCAGATATCAGGAGGGAACGAGAACCGGCCTTTTTGACTTTCGCATGAATGATGATGTCAACGCTCTTGTTGGTTGTGGCCTTGGTGGTACATCTTTGATCAATGCTAACGTTGCTCTTGAGGCTGATGCAGAAGTCTTTGATTCGCGTTGGCCTAAGGCGCTTCGCAGTCAAGATGATGCTGAAAACAATAAAAAGAAAGTACTCACTCCCTATTATCAGACAGCCAGGGCTGCGCTAGGCACGAACAAAGATGCCCCCTCTCCCATTGATGTAAATGGCTCACACACTTCCAATAAGGATAAAGCACTGGTTCAGTCTGGTGCTGCCATGGGAGAAATAGCACAAAAGCCGCCAATTAATGTGAGCAGGGGTCAAAACAAAGTCCCCGATTTTGGCATTCAGCAGCCGGAATGTGAAGCAGTCGGTGATTGTACTTCCGGCTGTAATGTGGGAGCTAAAAACACTACTCTGATGAACTACTTACCAGAAGCCCATAAATGGGGTGCCGAAGTATTTACGCTGGCAAACGTCAGCCACCTGGAACGTAGCGGCACTCGTTGGAAGGTGTACATTGAAGAACTGAGTACAAATGGTGACACTGATACAGATGCCGACGAAAACAACATAAAACTGAAGACTGTTGAAGCAGACATCGTCATTCTGGGCGCAGGTACTCTTGGGTCTACAGAGATACTGTTACGTTCAGAAAGCAATGACGAGAACCTTGTTTTTTCTGACCAACTCGGAGAACGCTTCTCCACGAACGGCGATGCAATCGGATTTGGATACAACAATTACTGGCATGATTCACCGATCATCAATATAGAAGATCCCATAGAAAGACTGGATGACAATCCTGATGAACCGACACCTATTTACGGAGTAGGGGTCGGTCTGAATGAGGATCTTATCGAGAAGTATCAATATCCCGGACCCTGTATCACTGGCATGATTGAAGTGCGTGATGAGGATGACTTTAGAAACAACATGACTCTTGAAGCAGGCGTTATTCCTGGTGTACTTGCTTCCACTCTTCCACCTGCATTTTTCTTCCAAAACACTCAATTCGGTGACATTTTTCAGTATGGTTTCAATGAAGCTGCCAGCCGCCTGAAAGATGCCGATAGGCTGGGAAACGCAATACAATCATCACCTGACAGTCTCGCCTCACTAAGTTACACGGGACCGGTTGCCCGCACCCAGACATATCTGGTTATGGGACATGACTCATCGGAAGGTAAGTTAAAAATCGATTCAAAAACTAATCGACTAAGAATTGACTGGCCAGGAATTGGTAAGTCTGACCATGCCATCAAGGCAAATGATCTGATGAAAACAGCCAACGAGGCAATACATGGTCAATACATACCAAACCCTATGTGGGATGAAACATACGGGTACAAGGTTATCACAGTTCACCCTATGGGTGGTTGTGGTATGGCTGACGATCCAACACATGGCGTAGTTAATGATAAATGCCAGGTATTCAATGGTTCCGGAACAGATGTACACGAAGGATTGTATGTATGTGACGGCGCAGTGATACCTGCATCGTTGGGAGTGAATCCCCTGCTTACAATCACCGCAATCGCGGAGCGTGCATGTGAACTGCTTGCAAACGACTACGGGTGGTCGCCCATAGAGGAATTGACTAACCCGGATGCAATAGCAAGCACAGAATCTGAGAATTCAGATCAGTCTGTCAATGCTGAAGCAGACGAGGAAACTTTATTTGAAAAATTCGAGTCAGATGCTGAAAAACTACTCGAGATTGGCTTGATTTCGAGTGTTGAAGAGAAATCAGATTTGTGGCAGAAACTCCTTGAATTGTGGGACATGTTAAAAAAAGGAGTGTTTGACGAAGCACACGATCTTTTTAAGGACCTGGTTGAGTGGTGCCCGGACTATTTCAGTCCCAGGTTCCAGTTTACAGAACAGATGCATGGTTTCGCTACAGACAAGATCGACGCCAATCCTGGTAGGCGGACTAAGGATTTCGCAGTGGCTTACCAAAGAGGGAAAGCTGACTCCAGTTCTGATGCAACATCAAATACGTCATTTAACCTCACCATGCAGACTGACGATCTCCATAAACTCATCACAGATCCAGAACACAAGGCTGAGATCAGTGGCACAGTCCAGAGTGAGTTGTTCCAGAACCAATCAATGGATGCGTCAGGAACATTTCAGCTCATGACCGTTGATGCCGAACAGGTTGAAACGTGGCATATGATTTATGATATGACACTGACATCTGATGATTCCGCGTCTAAATACGCGTTCGTCGGATTCAAGACCATTCACCAGAAAACCGATTCGGGCTGGTGGGACGATGTCACCACCTTGTATGCTACTGTCTACAAGGATGACAAGAATGGTCCGGTAATCGGTCAGGGGATATTGAATCTGGACCTGGAGGATTTTCTGCATCAGGCATCAACGTTTGAAGTTAACTTTGATCGGCATGAACTTGTCCATTGTTTAACCAAGGACTTTTCGTCGATCAAGGATACGTTGACAATAATGGCTTATGTCAAGTTGGCGACTTTTTTTGCCATGCCCATCTTTCGTTCATATGGTGGATTACTGGCTGATCTGAATGATTTTCCGGCAAAGGATGACCAAGAAAGAGAAGTACGCGTAATTGGTCCACCTGATCCTGAGGAATTCCCAATAGATCTGGGTAATGGAACCAGTATCAAGCTGATAAGATACGAGGGTGGCAGCAAGGGGCCGGTTATATTGGCACCGGGGTTTGTAACTGCTGCTTCATCCTTCGCGATTGATACAGTGGATGAGAATCTGGTTGAGTACCTAACCAAAAACGAGTATGACGTCTGGCTGTTTGCATACCGAGCCAGTCCGGATTCAGGTACCACTAATTTTGACTATACCATTGATGATATTGTAGAAACTGACTGGCCCGTCGCTATCGATAAAGTGAGAAGCATTACTGGCGCAGATGATGTACAGGTCATTGCCCATTGCACAGGTTCTATGACACTGCTGATGGCTTTGTTGAATGATTTACAGGGCGTAAGATCAGTCATCTCCTCTCAGTTGACACTTCACCCTGTAACAAATTGGCTGAATTATCTGAAAGCGGATATTGAGTTGGTGAAGATTCTAGAGCAGTTCAGTGAAACCATAACTCGCATACATCTTAGAAGACCATCACAAGGAAACAGTTCAGATGCAAATACTTCAACGTCATCTGATCTGACCACCAGTGCGGCTGATCCAGTTTCACAGATGAATAACCTGTCTCCGGATGATATTGAAGCTCTTATCGATACGATATGCTGGAATGTACCGGTCCCTGCCGGAGAGGAATGCAAGAATCCGGTCTGTCATCGAATTTTCTCGGTATTCGGGCCGATATACCTTCACGGTCAGCTGAATCATGCAACACACATTGCCATACGCGAAATGTTCGATGTCGCACCTACAAAGCCCTGTGAGCAATTGTCAGATATATTCGAGAAAGGATATGTGGTCAATAGTCAAGGTAAAGATACCTATCTCCAACACGTAGAACGTCTCAAATTGCCAATCAGCTTTATCGTTGGGAGCCGCAATCATATGATCTTGCCTGAAACATCTGCCAGAACATTCGATTGGCTCTGCAATCAGAACGGCGAAGAGTACTATCAGCGCAAGGTATTCCCGGAGTATGGTCACATGGACTGTTTTATCGGTAAAACAGCTAATGTTGATATCTTCCCAACCATTCTGGAGTTGCTTGAGGCGGAAAGCTAACAGCAACGGGGATAACCTTGTAATGAATGGGATGAATCATGCCTGCACTGTTTTACTCATCAAGAGAAGATGGCCAGCGTTACCCATTGTGCCCCTGATAATCAGTGTGCAGCTTTGCGACATTTTGTGGGTTGTGCTTAACCTGACAGGTGAAGAAAAGACACAAATGGGTGAATCAGTAAACAGCCTTGCTGCTATCCATTTCGTGTATATGCCTTTTTCACATGCAGTTACTTCTGCTCTTTTTTTGGCACTGTTTGCTGCGTTAATTGCTTATCTGTTTTACAAGGACCGCATCATGGGTCTTGCTGTTTTCCTGGGTGTCATTTCCCACATAGTTCTTGACCTGGCTACGCACGAGCCTGATCTTCCAATTTCCATTTGTGATCAGTCCCGCAAACTGGGATCTGGTTTGTATGGTATACCAACCATCGCATTGCTTGTTGAAATGTCTTATATGTACTTCTGTTGGTATCTCTTCAAGGGTAGTAAGACATTGCTGTTCTGGATGATCCTGATGAACCTGCTGGTAGTGACATTGTATCTGCCATTCGTGCATGGACCAGAGCAGTATTTTCCTCAGTACCCCAATGCATTTCCCTGGTTGAATGGGCTCAATATCCTTTTCGGATCTCTAGTCATATATTTTCTTTACCAGAGAGAAATGGA
>CAZVSF010000177.1:0-6646 GCA_964630195.1 uncultured Lentisphaeria bacterium | reverse complement strand
ACCGTCTAAAAATTTCAAATGGTAGCATTGACGTGGTCCTGCCAGTATGGATTCAACCCGGCATGGCTGATAACACAGTAGCGCTTGAGCTTGGTTATGGTCGAGATATTGGCCGGGTTGCCAGAGGGGTTGGTTCTGATGTGGGTGTCCTGCGGGCTTCTTCAGGAATGAACATCCGTTCTGGCTTTACCGCTCAGAAAGCCTATGGCACACATAAAGTGGCCTGTGTACAGGATAACCATGGCTTTGACGAAGAAAAACTCGCTGCCGACGCTATTCAGAAAAGGCTGCCTACCATTGTCCGGGAAAGCACACTCTCTGATTACGAAAAGGATCCCGATTTTGCCAAGGGACTTGCTGAAAAAGAAGCGCTCAAGGCCATGTGGAAAGAGCATGATTATTCTCAAGGCAATCAATGGGGTATGTCCATCGATCTGACCAGCTGTACAGGCTGTAGCGCCTGTACGATTGCCTGTCAGAGCGAAAACAATATTCCCATCATTGGCAAAGACGAAGTAAGCAACGGTCGTGATATGAGCTGGATCCGTCTGGATCGCTATTATACAGGAGATGTTGAAGATCCAGAGATGGTCTTTCAGCCCGTCGCCTGCCAGCATTGTGAAATGGCCCCTTGTGAAGGTGTTTGTCCTGTAGCAGCTACTACCCACAGCGATGAAGGATTAAATGAAATGGCCTACAATCGCTGTATTGGGACACGTTATTGCGCAAATAATTGTCCTTATAAGGTTCGCCGATTCAACTTCTTCAATTATGCCAAAGACAAACCAGAGATCGTACAAATGGCCATGAACCCGGATGTAACCATACGTTTCCGTGGCGTCATGGAAAAATGTACTTTCTGTGTGCAGCGTATCAATGTTGCCAAAATTGATGTCAAAAACGAGGGACGCGAACTGGAAGATGGCGATATCGTTGTGGCCTGTCAACAGGCCTGTCCAACAGATGCCATCACGTTTGGAAACATTAATGATCCCGAAAGCGAAGTTTCCAAAATGAAGGCACAAAATCGTGACTATGCCCTGCTGGGTGAAATGAATCTGCAACCCCGAACCACCTATGCGGCCAAACTGCGCAACCCGAATCCTGCGCTGGAAACAAAACATCCCGCATCTGAACATACGGCTTAGGTATTGAATCAATGAAATTATATGGAACTCAAAAGTGAGTATTTTAAAAAAGCACCCCCAAAGAGATTCCGCCGCTGCTGAGGTCATGGGAGGCGATGATCTGCTGGTAACCGGTGGCCATACCTTCACGACCCTGACCGAAACAGTCAGCGGTATTGTAGAGAAAAAAACGCCATCCCAATGGTATCTGCTTTTCGTCATGGCTCTTTCAGGTCTCATGATCTTGTTGGGGTCCATTGGTTGGTTGATCTGGGAAGGAACCGGCGTCTGGGGCTTGAATAACCCCGTTGGCTGGGGCTGGGCAATTGTAAACTTTGTTTTCTGGGTCGGTATCGGACACGCCGGGACGCTGATCTCTGCCATTCTCTTTCTTTTGAGACAGCAATGGCGAACGGCCATTAACCGCTTTGCAGAAGCCATGACAATTTTTGCTGTGATCTGTGCCTTGATATTTCCAGGCATCCATGTGGGTCGCGTCTGGCTGGCCTATTATATGTTTCCCGTCCCAAATCAGATGCTGATCTGGCCCAATTTCAGAAGTCCACTGCTCTGGGATATTTTTGCTGTGGGAACCTATTTTACGGTCTCAACCTTGTTCTGGTATGTTGGTCTTGTTCCCGATCTGGCAACCTTACGAGATCGCGCGACCAAACTTCGCAAAAAAGTCCTGGGCTTCCTTGCCCTTGGTTGGAGAGGCGGCAATCGTCAATGGCAGCATTATGAAAAAGCCTATCTCATGCTGGCTGGACTGGCAACACCTCTCGTTCTATCGGTTCACTCTGTCGTTGCTACAGATTTTGCGACGAGTCTGGTACCGGGGTGGCATACGACGATTTTTCCGCCATACTTTGTGGCGGGGGCTGTTTTCTCGGGTTTTGGTATGGTAATGACCCTGGCGATCATTGCCAGAAAGATCTATGGCCTGGAAGATATTATCACCCTTGATACGCTTGAAAAAATGAACAAGATCATTCTGGTGACAGGCTCCATGGTAGGCTATTCATATATGACAGAATTCTTTATTGCCTGGTATTCTGGTAATGAGTTTGAAGTGTTCGCATTTATAAATAGAGCCTTTGGACCATATGCCTGGGCCTACTGGATCATGTTCACCTGTAATGTGATCACACCGCAGATCTTCTGGTTTAAAAAGATCCGGCGGAGCGTTCCCATTATGTTTGTCGCCTCTATTTTTGTGAATATTGGCATGTGGTTTGAGAGATTTGTAATTACAGTTACCTCTCTTTCCAGAGACTATCTACCTTCCAGCTGGGACTATTACAGCCCATCCCTGTTTGACATACTTACCTTTATTGGAAGCTTTGGTCTCTTTTTTACCTTTTTCCTGCTTTTTTTGAGGTTTCTACCCATGGTGGCCCTCTCTGAGGTAAAGGGTGGCCTGCCGGAGGCGAACCCCCACAATTACCACAAGACCGCCAAAGAGGGAGGTGCCCAATGAGTCAAACATTAGGCGTCCTGGCTCGCTTTGCCAATCCGGCTGAACTTATTGAAGCTGCAAAAAAAATTCGTGACGCAGGTTATCAGAAATTCGATTGTCACTCACCCTTCCCCATTCATGGTATGGATCAGGCCATGGGCATGAAACGCTCTCCCCTGGGATTTATCGTAGGAGCAATGACCCTCACCGGGGCGACTCTTGGGATGTCCTTTCAGGGTTGGGTGGCAGCGGTTGATTACCCCCTGGTTATCGCAGGTAAACCTTTTTTCAGCTGGCAGGCCTTTATCATTGTCACTTTCGCCATGTTTGTACTGTTTGGCGCTTTTGGGGCGGTGTTTGGAATGCTCCATCTGAATCGATTGCCTCGTTTGCATCACCCCGTATTTTATTCAGACAAGTTTGCCAAGGTGACCGACGATGCGTTCTATGTCAGTATTGAGTCAGAGGATGACCTGTTTGATGAAAAGAAAATTCAGGAATTTCTGAGCTCTCTGGGTGGTACCGACATTGAGCTGGTGGCAGGTGAGTAAGGAGATGATGATGAAAAACAGACTTACTCAATTGATCCTTCTCATGTCCACCTTTCTCCTGATCAGCGCTTGTGGTCGAGGGAATTTCTCAGAGAAACCGCCGATTCACCTCAATCCAAACATGGATTCGCAGGATAAATACAAAGCTCAGGCTGAAAGTAATTTTTTTGTAGATGGCGCCACCATGCGTACACCTGTTGAAGGCACTGTGGCGAGAGGTGAGCTCCGAGAGGATGATGCCTACTATCGCGGCAAAGATGCTGGAGGTGAATTTGTTAGCTCTGCGCCCATGCCCTTTACGGAAGAGATGGTAAAGCGTGGCGAAGAGCGATATAAGATCTACTGTATTGCCTGTCATGGTGAGAATGCTGACGGGAAAGGGAAGATCCTGTTTTATAAATATCCCATCCCTCCAGCTAATTTTCACGACGAACGGATTAAAAAACTGAGTGACGGCCATATGTTCAACGCCATCACAGCAGGCTGGCTAAACATGCCATCACTAAAAGCACAAGTGTCTGTGGAAGATCGGTGGGCAATTATCAGCTACATCAGATCACTACAAAAGAATTAAAGGTCCTGGACGCATTATGAAATTTGACAGTAAAACATATATGTTATTAGAGACCGGGTCATTCACTCAAAAAGCGTTGATTGCCGGGGCCGTTGGTCTGTTGCTCTCTGTCGTAGGCGCATTCATGGATCATGCGCAATTTTTTCAAGCCTATCTTACAGCCTTTACCTTTTTTACCACCATTGCACTGGGTGGACTCTTTTTTCTCATGATTCATCATGTGACAGGCGCATACTGGGGTATCGTTTTGAGAAGGGTGGCTGAAAACCTGGCCTATACTCTCCCCCTGATGGGGCTGTTTATGATCCCCCTGTTTTTTGGCATGCATGATCTTTTTCACTGGACGCATCTGGAGGATCCCCACGTTGCTCATGATGCTATTCTTCAATGGAAAGCACCCTACCTCAACACCACCTTCTTTATCATCCGCAATATCATCTTTTTTGTCATCTGGACCTGGCTGTCCCGGGGCTTGAGAGTCCTTTCTCTCGCTCAGGATGCTGGTGATGTCGATAGCTTGCGGAAGATGCGACGCAAGTCTGCCGGTGGGATTGTTCTCTTCGCTCTCACAGTGACCCTGTTTGCCTTTGATTGGCTCATGAGTCTGGACCCCCACTGGTTTTCCACAATCTTTGGCGTTTATGTGTTTTCTGGCGGCTTTTTGGGTGCCCTGGCTCTTCTGTCCATTTTATCCATCACGTTGCGTAACAATGGTGCCGGTGAGGTCGTAACGGCTGAACACACCCATGATTTGGGAAAATTTATCTTCGCCTTTACTGCATGGTGGGCCTATATCGGTGGTGCTCAATATTTTTTGATCTGGTATGGAGACCTCCCCGAAGAGACCATATGGTTCCTCCATCGCTGGGGGCACGGCTGGAAATATGTCAGCCTTTTTCTGGTTTTCTTTCACTTTCTTGTTCCCTTTATCACCATGTCATTCCGGGCTGTAAAAAGAGTGCCCGTTTTGGTCTTCACCGTTTCAGGTCTGATGCTCTTTATGCATTATGTGGACCATTTCTGGATGGTGAACCCCACTTTTCATGATCATCATCTACAGTTTTCGTGGATGCACCTCACCGCGTTGCTTGGAATGGGAGGCATTTTTATCTGGTGGTTATTTCTCAATATGGGCAAGGACCCCATTGTTCCGCTGGGTGATCCCAAGCTTCAAAAGTCCATCGACCATACCGTTCATTAGACATCTTTGAAAATCTTTCAACACAAAGCCCTGGCAAATGCCGGGGCTTTTGTTTTTGAATAAAGACGACCCCCGTTGGGTCATAGCACTTCGACAAGCACAGGCATCTCAGTGACCAAGCCTGCTCGGCGCCTGTCAAGTCGCAGCTCCCGGGGAGCGAAAACTGATAGATTGAAATGTGTAGACGGACAACCTCCGACTTCCTGGCCAGCGGAAACATCGAGATTTATCTCTGGTAGCTTCAGCGCAGAGAGATCGATTCATCCCGACACGCTTGTCGGGATTCGCCACGACGATTTTGGAAAAAATTGACGGTGAAGGTGAGCGTGCTACTTTATCCTAAACCCCAGGACTAAGCATTGCTTTTGCCTGCCACTAACAATAGTTTTGCGCGACTAAAAATTTGATTGACTCGATTGAAAGGATAACCATGAAAACAACCAAACTCTGGTTTGCCGCCATCGCCGGTTTGATGATCCTGGCCTGTGCAGAAAAAGCGCCAGAATACCCCTGGATTACAGATGCCAGTGTTCAGGTGGCAGCCAACGGAAAGATCGTTGGTTATGAATTCTCCGCCAAGTGGTGAGGTTCCTGCCAGCGGCTGTTAGCCGAAACGTTTATTGATCCAACCCTCATTAAATATGCATCCGATAATTTTGTATCCTATCATCTGGATGTTGATTCCAGCCAAAATGATGCGCTAACCGAGCGCTATAACATTCACTCCATTCCTTCCTTTGTCTTTGTTGATGAAGATGGAAATGAGATCGACCGTATTGTTGGTTTTATGCCTCCTGCAGAATATCAGGCAGAAATGACTCGTATTCGCAATGGTATCAACACCGTTCCCGATCTGGTTAATCGTCTTGAAGATGATCCCGAAAACGCCGACCTGTTGGTAACACTGGCAGGAAAAGTAGAAACCATGAGTGGGTTAAAAGCCGCTATGACCTATTGGGAAATGGTTTTCGCCCTCGATGATCTGGAACCTGTCACCCATTCGACGGCAGCACTGAAAATGGCCCTTTATCATTCAAAAGAAAATGATGATCCCGAAACACTGATTTCCTTTATAAACAACGAGACCAGTACGGAGGTTCTTCCCCAGGGCTATGCTGCACTGAAAAACTTTTATCGTGGCAGAAAAGACAGAGCAGCAGAAGCAGACACGTATCGTCGCTATGTTGATTTCATGTCTGGAATCCAAAAAGAGTCAGCGGGATTTTTAAATGGCTACGCCTGGAGAATGACCCAGCTAGATATGAATCTTGATAATGCGCTTGAACGGATCAACCAGGGAATTGCAATGCTTCCTGAAGATGCAGAAGCCAGAGAAAAAGCTCAGATCATGGATACCAAAGGCGAAGTTCTCTGGAAACTTGGCCGGATCGACGAAGCTGTTGCTGTCATGGATGAATGCATTCTGCTTCAACCCGAAGACCCCTACTATCAACAACAAAAAGCAAAGTTTCAGACCACAAGCTAAAGGTCAAAGAAATTGATATAAAAAGAGACCCTGATTTTCGGGGTCTCTTTTTTATGTTACGTGTTGCGGAGTGGTGTTCTTTAGCGACAAACCCTGCCAGCATACCGAGATCATTTTGAAGATCGACAGTGACTAACTCAGGCAACGCCTGCTTCTTTGCAGCTGGTTTTCTGTTGTCATGACGGAAAGGTACTCTGAAGGCTGTTGAGCCAGCTCCTTTTTCTGCCAGGGGGCACAGTTTTCGATAG
>CAZVSF010000176.1:0-6698 GCA_964630195.1 uncultured Lentisphaeria bacterium | reverse complement strand
ATTCCAGCTCGTTCGGCGTGTCAATTCTGGTAAGCGTTTTAAAGGAGAATTGACTGCCATCGGTTCTGGTGCAATTGACTTCCAGTTCTTTGCCCGCCTTGAGTCCTTCGGAGATTCCAGAGATGGAGAATATTTCCTCGCCGGTCAGTCCCAGACTCACCCGTCCTTCGCCTTCTTTGAATTGAAGCGGTAGAACGCCCATTCCGATCAAATTGCTCCGATGGATGCGCTCGAAACTCTCAGCGATGACGGCTTTTACTCCCAAAAGGTAGGTGCCCTTGGCGGCCCAGTCCCGACTGGACCCCGTTCCATATTCCTTGCCTGCTACAACAACCAGAGAAGTACCTTCGTTTTTATAGGCCATTGCTCCATCATAGATCGTGGTGACTACGCCCTCGGGTAATTTCTTGGTATAGCCGCCCTCTGTCCCTGGGGCCAGTAGATTTCTCAGACGAATATTGGCAAAAGTCCCTCGCATCATGACTTCATGATTACCACGGCGACTGCCATATGAATTAAAATCCCTCACATCAATGCCATGGTCGATAAGATATTTCCCGGCAGGTGAATCTGCTGTAAACGCACCTGCAGGAGAAATATGATCTGTAGTCACTGAGTCCCCGAGGAGTGCCAGGGCGCGGGCATCCTGAATGTCACTGAGAACGCCGTGCTCACGCGTCATCCCCTCAAAAAAGGTTGGTTTGCGTATATAGGTTGAATCCGCTTCCCAGGCAAAGGTGTTACCCTCGGGAATGGTCAAACCTTTCCATGCTGCATCGCCACTAAAAACATCTGCATATTTGCTAATAAATTGTTCGGGTCTAACAGCCTGAGCAACCGCATCGGCAATCTCAGCAGAGCTTGGCCAGATATCCTTCAAGAACACATCATTGCCGTTCTTGTCCTGCCCCAGGGGTTCTGCGGCCAGATCGATATTCATGGTCCCGGCCAAGGCATAGGCCACAACCAGGGGTGGTGAGGCCAGATAATTGGCTTTGACATGGGGATTGACGCGTCCTTCAAAATTCCGATTTCCAGAAAGGACTGAAGTGACCACCAGATCACCCGCTTCCACGGCTGATGCAATTGGAGCAGGTAGGGGACCACTATTTCCAATACAGGTCGTGCAACCGTATCCAACCAGGTTGAATTGGAGCTTGTCCAGATAAGGTGTGAGTCCCGCGGTTTTCAGATAATCTGTGACCACTTTGGATCCAGGAGCCAAACTTGGTTTTACCCAGGGTTTGATGTCTAGCCCAAGTTCAACGGCTTTTTTGGCCACCAGACCGGCACCAACCAGAACACTGGGGTTTGAGGTGTTGGTACAGGAAGTGATCGCAGCGATAACCACGTCGCCATCCTTCAGCTGATGATCACTCCCGGCCACATCTGCTGCGCCCTTGCTGGCGCCCTTCAAAATCTCCAGATCTTTTGCCCAGGTAGCTTTCGATTGACTTAATTCGATGCGGTCCTGGGGACGTTTTGGTCCTGAGATGGAAGGTACCACGGTGTTCATGTCAAGTTCGAGATTCTGGGAATAAACGGCGGTATCAACACCGGCTTCGTAAAACATTCCCTGGGCTTTGGTATAAGCTTCTACCAGGGCAACCTGCTCCTCGTTGCGACCGCTAAAACGTAAGTATTTGATAGTGGCTTCATTTACAGGGAAGTAGCCCATGGTGGCACCATATTCTGGAGCCATGTTCGCGATGGTGGCCTGATCTTCCAGGCTGAGATTGGCAATGCCTTCTCCATAAAATTCAACAAATTTTCCAACCACACCGGCTGCTCTCAGCATCTGGACAACCGTGAGAACGAGATCTGTCGCCGTGGTGCCATCAGCCATATTTCCAGTGAGTTTGAACCCTACCACCTGGGGAATCAACATTGAGATGGGCTGACCCAGCATGGCTGCCTCAGCTTCGATGCCGCCGACACCCCAACCGAGCACACCCAATCCGTTAATCATGGTGGTATGAGAGTCTGTACCAACCAGGGAATCAGGATAGATCTGAGTGCCATCCTCAGTCTCTTTTTTAAACACGACCTGAGCGAGATACTCCAGATTGATCTGGTGAATGATCCCGGTATCAGGGGGAACCACCCTGAAATTCTCGAAAGCTTCCTGCCCCCAGCGTAAAAAGCCATAACGCTCTCTATTACGTTCCATTTCGATTTCTGCATTATCTGCAAAGGCTGCCAGACTTCCAAATTTGTCCACCTGCACGGAATGATCGATTACCAGATCGGCTGGTTGCAGCGGATTGATCTTTTCAGGATTGCCACCCAGGTCTGCCATGGTATCTCGCATCACTGCAAGGTCGACAACAGCTGGGACACCTGTAAAATCCTGCAAAAGGACACGACTGGGACGTAGTTGAATCTCATGTGCTGGCGCCTGGCTGGCATCCCAGTTCAGAACGGCTTCAATATCATCTTTGCCTACGGTGACCCCATCCTCGAAACGCAGCATGTTTTCCAATAATACTTTGTGGGTGATGGGAAGCTTGCTTAATTTTTGGTCTGCTTGCAGTTTGGAGAGATTGAAATACTGGTAATCCTGGCCGTTAAGCTCCAGGGTGGACCTGGTTTTAAAACTGTCTAATGATTTGTTATTGCTAGCCATAGGGGCTCCTGAAATTTATTGGATTATTCAAAGATATGTTAGGTAGGATGTTGGAATTTTTTATCAATCTAATCACCTCTCAAACTAAGCTTTTGCTTGCCAAAATCAATTGTCATCAGGATAAGTTTTTGGAAAAGAGTACAGATTTAGCTGCATAACTTTCAGTTCTATGGATTCTGGTATCAATCGTTTCAATTTGCCTGATTTATGTCCATATTTGACCCTTCATGATTTCACCAGGGAAACAAGGATCTTGAATTGACCATTTACATCGATGTTCTGTTTTGGATACGTCAGAAGAAATGGCTGCTTTTCGCGCTGGCATATGGTGCGATTATGCATCTTTGGGTAACCCCACCTGCTGACCTGAATCCGGCAGCCTTTGATGCCCTCATCATCATCTCAATTGCCCTGATCCTCATCGTTACGGAACCACTCCCACTACCGGCTATTGCCATGTTCATGTTGTTCATGCAGGTGGTCCTGGGAATCGACACAGCGAACCATGTCGCCTCTTCATTTATGAACGATGCAGTCTTCTTTATTATGGGCTCGCTCATGCTTGCTGTTGCCATCGTAAGCCAGGGACTGGACAAAAGATTAGCACTCGCCATTATTACCCTCACCGGACATAAAACCTGGCGAATTATTGCAGGTTTCACGGCTATTTCTGCTGTGCTGGCTTCATTTATTGGTGAGCATACTGTCGCCGCCATGATGATGCCAGTAGGCCTGACCCTGGTGCGATATGCCCACAAGGATCCGAAAAAAGTGGCGGGTCTAACGGCGGCATTGCTTTTTTCCATCGCTTATGGCGCCACGATCGGGTCCATTGGGACACCTTCCGGAGGGGGTCGCAATGTGATCATGATGAACTACTGGACCGAATTTGGTGCAGGTTCTGTGACCTATCTGGAATGGATCAAGTTTGTCTATCCCATGGTATTAATTCAAATACCCTTCACGGTTTTGATCCTGCTGTGGACATTTAAACCAGAGCACGATAATCTCGATTCTGCTGTACGTAAGCTGGTAGTTGACGTCGCCCATGCAGGAAAGATCAAGGGTCGCGAATGGTTGGCCATTTTCCTGTTCATTCTGGTATTCCTGGGATGGGTTTTTCTAAGTGAAGATTTCGGCCTCGGGATTATCGCCTTGCTTGGCGTCTTTCTGTATTTGTCCTTTGGTCTGGTCGAATGGCAGGAACTGAATAGAAAAACCAATTGGGGCGTCATCCTGCTATTTGGCGCGGCCATTTCTATCGGTATTCAGATGAACGATACCGGCGCGGCTGAGTGGATCGCCCATGTGATCATTGTAAATTTGAGCAAGGTGATCAGCAGCCCAGCAGTTCTCCAGGGAAGTGTATCTGTACTGCTCACCGGATTCATGTCCAACATTTTGAGTAGCTCAGCGACTGTAGCCGTTGTTGGTCCCATCGTACTGGACCTGGGCGGTGATAAAATCCTCATCGGGTATGCTACAGCGATCGCGTCAGCCTTTGGCTATTTCACAGCAGTTGCTGCGCCAGCCTGTACCATTATCTATTCCAGTGGACTGGTGAAATCAAAAGACTTTTTACGGGCGGGATGGAAAATGGGGGTATTATCCCTTGTTAGCCTGCTCGGTTTATCCTTATTATGGTGGCCGTTATTATGACAAAGAAGAAACCTTTAGTAGATCCAAAATCCCTCAAATTTCTTACAGCAGTCAGTAGTATTGAATACTCCAAACCGACCTTGAAAATGGGCGCTCTGATAGCCTCTGTTTTCGATGCCACCCATGGGATTGTATACGTGGGCGAAAAAGCCAGTGCATTTCATGGCAGCTCGGTGAATTTGACCCGACATAATCTGGATAACTGGAATATTATCCACCCTGGCCTGGAAGTCCTGGAGTGGGCGCTGGAGGAAATAAAGAAAATGTCGCCAGACAACCAGGATCTGGCAAAAATCAAATTTAATCCTGATCATGTCCACGAAGAAGACGGTCGTGTACGGGTTATTCTGCCTAATGACAATGGGAATCGTATTGAGCTGGTTCTCAGGGAAGGCGAGTTGATTGATCAATTGAGGCGGGAGATTCAACTGGAGGGCTATAACCTGGCAATTATTGGGGGCAGTCAGAATAAACGGCATCTCGCTCATTCCATTATCCAATACATCCCCTGTTCCATTTTTGTCCTCCAAAAATTCAATCCACGTAAAAATTACAAGCTATTGCTCCTGGTGGATGATTCTTCGGCCACAAAAAAGTCTGTGGAGTACGGAGCCTTGATTGCCAAAAAATTAGGATGGCCTGTTAGAACCCTTACCGTATCGAAAACCAAACGTTTTGGCGAAGGATATCAAGGCGCTGCAGATATGGCAAAAGCCTACTTTCAATCGAAAGATATAGAGGTCGAACAATTCTTTCTGACAGGGGATCCCGTCCGAACTTTTGTTGATTTTGCCGGAGATAATCATTTCATCATCATGGGTGCTTCGACTTTGAATCCTTTAAAACAATTATTTTTTGGCAGTAAACCGATCAAAACGCTTGAACACACCGATGTCCCGATTTTGATCGTCCGATAGCCGGACTTTCCCCCATGTTTATCACCACTGACATGATTTTCTGGATCCAGCAGAAGCGCTGGCTCCTGATCGCCCTGACTGTGGGAGCTGTTCTGTATTTCTTTGTTCCGTCCCCATCAACACTTGAAATGGATGCCTATCATATTCTTATCATCATTTTAATGACGCTCATTCTCATACTAAAGGAGCCCATTCCTCTACCTGCCATTGCACTTCAATTGATATTCTGGCAGGTCATCATCGGAGGGAGTACCCCGAATGAAGTAGGTGGGTACTTTATGAATGATGCTGTGTTTTTTATTATGGGCTCACTCATGCTGGCTGTAGCCATTGTAAGCCAGGGTCTCGACAAGCGATTGGCGCTGGGCATTATTCGTATCACCGGAAATAGGACCTGGCGAATTGTGGCTGGCTTTACTGCTATTTCGGCCATTCTTTCCAGCTTTGTTGGACCCCATATGGTGACAGCCATGATGCTGCCTGTAGCCCTTACACTCGTCCGATTTACTGGTAAAAAAGGAAAATCAATTACGGGGTTGGTAGCAGCCTTGCTTTTCTCAATCGCCTACGGAGCAACGATCGGTTCTATTGGGACGCCAAGTGGGGGCGGACGCAATGTGATCATGATGAACTACTGGGCTGAATTCGGGTCGGGGAGTTTAAGCTACCTGCAATGGATGAAAATAGTCTATCCCATGGTTTTACTAGAAATACCCCTCACTGCTTTTATCATTTTAAAAACCTTTCCACCAGAGCTAAAAATTTTGGACACTGCTGTCCGTCGACTCTCGGTTGAGGTTGCTCGTTCAGGGAAAATGACCCGGCAGCAAATTTTCTCCCTGGTACTATTTGGAAGCATTCTGTATAGCTGGATGATACTGAGTGAGACTTATGGCCTGGGCAGTATTGCACTCATCGGTATCTTCTTTTTTATGGCCTTTGGTCTGGTGTCCTGGAAGGATCTTAGCAAAGGGGTGAATTGGGGTGTGATCTTGCTCTTTGGGGCTACCATATCCATCGGTGTTCAGATGAAAAATACTGGAGGTGCCGCCTGGTTGGCTGAGGGGAGTGTCAGTATTCTCAGTGGATTGATCCCCAGTATTGATGCCCTGCGAGCTATTGTTTCTGTCTCTTTGAGTGGTGTGCTATCAAATCTTTTAAGCAGTTCTGCCACGGTTGCAGTAGTGGGCCCTGTGGTGCTCAATCTGGGTGGCGACCCCATCTTCCTGGGACTGGCTTCCGTCATCTCATCAGCATTTGGATATTTTACAGCCGTTGCAGCGCCAGCCTGTACCATCATCTACTCCAGCGGTCTGGTGAAGGCGCCAGATTTTCTCAGGGCAGGTTGGAAGATGGGTATCATGTCGCTTGCTTCTCTGGCGCTTCTTGCGTTGCTCTGGTGGCCACTGTTTAGATGACCAATCCCACCCTTTAGTATCGCCCCAAACAGATGGTTCATATTTTCCAAAAACGTGTTTCGTATATCCATAAAAAAT
>CAZVSF010000175.1:0-6711 GCA_964630195.1 uncultured Lentisphaeria bacterium | reverse complement strand
GCAGTCAGAAATCAAAATAACAAGTCAGGTTGTGCTGCCTCATGAAATATGTGGGTTAGTTGCCTAGATCACTTTCCCCAGCAGCGTGCGAAACTCACTGAGTATCATGGCAGTTGCACCCCAGATCTTGTGTCCCTGTATATCAAAGTAGGGTATCTCCCAATCCCTGTTCTCAAAATGTCTTAGTTCATACTGAATTTCTTCCTCAGAGAGCGTTCTTGTGGAGATACTGAATATTTCTGCCACTTCTCGAGGGTCTGGAATAAAATCAGGAATGGATTCAGTATATCCCACAACGGGCTGGACGATATGCTTGCTGACCGGGATGGGCAATATGCTGGTTTTACCCAGTACCTGGATTCTTTCGGGTATAATATTGACCTCTTCATGCGCTTCCCTCAACGCTGTTTCGATATCCGTTTCATTCCCTTCACTTCGTCCACCTGGCAGGGCGATCTGTCCACTATGGGCAAAGCCATCAATGCTTCTCCTGATGAGTGGAAATAACCACTCATCATTTTGTTTATACAAGGCGATCAGTACTGCAGCAGGCTGGAGGTTATCATCCAGCATTTCTTGCTCCCTGCCTTCAGGCATGAGGTGCTTTTGAGCTTTCCAGCCAGGAAGCGGCTGCTGAAGAAGGTACCTTAATTCTTGAATGAAGTGATCCATTAGTCGGCTGTCCTGATCGTCCGCATTGACAGACCCAATAGTCCACTCAGCGCTGCCCCGATACCGATAATAAGGAAAATATCGCGCGGAGACATCCACTCAGCCAGAATGCCTGTAAGCGCTACTGAAATGGACATGATCCCAATAACTGCCAGATTGATCATGGAGAATACCCTGCCCTGCATTTCTCCCGGGACGATGGCGTGTATCAGTGTGGTTCGTGTCACCTGAATAAACGGAATACCCAGGGAATGAATAAAAATGATCGAAATGGTCATCCAGAAGGGATCAAACGCCCATGCTCCCACCCAATAAAGTGGGATATACGAAAGACCATCGTAGATCAATGCCAGCATGAGCCAGGTGCCTTTTTTATATCTGCTGGCATATCTGTAAACAAAGAAGGTGGCCACAAGCATGCCGATACCATAGGTAGATTCAATAAAAGCGAAATCCCTGCCACTGCCGTCCCAGACTTCCTTGATAAGCAGTGGTGTACCCACAACAGCAGGACCCATGATGAATAAATTATTCAGGGCTGTGATCAAGATGATCCAGAAGAGTCGTCTGTCATCATGGATAACATATCTCAGTCCCTTTTTGAGTTCTGAAAAATGGCGGCTTTCGAACTTGTCAGTGCGGGGTTCACTACGCTGATAAGAAATGAGCAGGATCAAAAAAAATGAAACTAAAAAGGTGGCTGCATCAAGAAAGAATAAATTGATCAAACCCAGCGCAGAAAGAAGCATCCCAGCTCCAAATAACCCTACAAAATAGGCCAGATACCCTGTTGATTGAATCAATGCGTTAACCCGGAGTAGTTGAGATGCATGAACCAGCTCGGGTATTATCGCATCCCTTGCTGGATTAAACAGGGTCCCAAAAGAAGCCGCTGCAAATACAATGACTGCCAGGAGCAGAGGGGTGAGCATATTCATTGAAAAGAACAGGGGGATCAGGAGTATTAAAAAGAACCTGCTGAGATCACTTATGAGCATGAGTGTGCGACGTCTATAACGATCTGCAAGGACGCCTGAAAATAATCCAAAGATCAAAGCCGGCGCAGTTGCTGCAAACGCAACAAAACCGGTCATTGATGGCGAACCTGTCAAATCCAGCATGAGCCAGATGACAGCCATGTGGGTTATACTGTCGCCAGCCTGGGTCACAAGCTGACCAAACCACAGAAGTGAAATATTTCGGTTGATTAAAAAGGTAGCTTTTTTAGCCAGCGGGTGGACCACAGAAATAACTACGATCTGGCCAAAATTATTTCAGCAATTTAATAAATTCCTTGGGAATCTTTTCAAGATCTTTTCGCCCGATGCCATTCTTGTATATATCCACAATTTCGGGCGTGATCATGACCATTAGCTCTGTCTTTTTCTTTGTCTTGAGCGTGGATTTAAATATTTCACCAAGGATAGGAATGGATCCCAAAACGGGTACTTGAGATGTGGTTATTACATCTGTTTCCTGCATCAATCCACCCAGGATCACTGTTTGACCATTTTTTACGATGACTTCAGTAACAGCACGTCTGGTGGAGATGATCGGGACCCCATCAGGTGTCAGGCCCTGTTGAAAATTTGCCTGTGGGGATAGGCGGATCGTTACCGTAGAATCATTGTTAACATGGACGAAAATAGTCAGCTTGACCGTCGCATTCTTGAATTCATATGAGGTCATCCCGAATTCATTCAATTTTGGGTAGGGAATCTGATCTCCAACTTCGATCTCGGCCTGTTTATTATCCAGTACCATGAGGTGTGGGGTTGAGAGTAGCTTCAGATCATTGGACTTTGAAAGCATGCCCAAAACAACATCAATATCTGCGGCAATGAGTCCCATGGCAAATCCACCAGTGATGTTTGCAGGGGTGGGTACTGTGAGTGGCTCAATGAGTGCATCTCTGAGCCCGTAATTGGTTTGAAAGACGCTTTGAACTTCATCATCATTGGTATTTTGCTGGGTAAACCATTGCACGCCACGTTCGTGGTCTTTGGTAAGTGATACTTCAACAATTGCACTTTTAATGTGGACCTGATCGGTGTGAATATCCAGTTTTTTCATAAGTTTGGTCAGCTCAGAAACCTGACCTGGCGTATCCTGAAGGATGACAGTGTTCGTTCTAACATCACCAAACACCTGACCGATATCGGCGGTTACAAAAGGTGTTATTGCCAGTGCAAGATCTTTGGATTCAGAGAATTGGCAAGCATAGGAAACAGTTCGTGTGGGTATGGCAATATCTGCTTTATTGGTGACGAGATATTTACCTGAGGTTCCCAGCTGTTGAAATCCAAGATCGTACAATTCAGTCATGATGGAAAGCGCCTCTAAAGGTGCTATTTCCTTTAGGTCAAGGGTGATCTTGTTCGTACGTATTTCTGGATCAGAAATAAAGATCATGCCACTTTTTTCACTGAGGATCCTCAGGACATTTTCCAGTTTAACTTCCTTTACGGAGATCGATATTTTTTCACCGCTGGTCTGAGGCAGGGCAAGAAGGGGGATCAATACAAGGCCGAGTATGAAAATTGATCTGGAGATCTGATGGAAGATATTGCTTGTTCTCATATTACTCTCTCTCAATAACAATGGAAAAGATGTCATCACTATTTCCTAAAACGATCATGGTATCCTGAATGGTTTGCACGACATAACCACCAATCTGGTCACCTTCGGCATAAATATCATTGTTTAAGATAGCGTATGGGGCGGACCTATCCCAGATAATACCATTGATGGTGATCTTGGGTCGCACGATCCTCTTTTTGCGGGGTCGAGCCTTTTTGGTCGATTTCTTCCTTGTTGAAGTAGATTTCTTGACCTCTTCCTTAGGCTTCGGAGGTGGTGCCACATAAACTTTTACAAATGGATTGCGGAGTTTACTCAGGTCGGCCTGCGAACTTAGCGTATCAATGGCTTCCACAAAGGCAAGGTTTTCAATTCCACGTGAAGAGACAGTCCGAATAGTAGTTTGCAGAGTTTCAAGGTCAAGCGCGAGCGTATTGCCAACTTGTTTGGTTGACTCGGCAGAAAAGATCTTGTCTATACCACCAAAAAACCATAGTCCACCGACGGCAAGCACGATAACGGCCAACAGGATTGCCAGAAGGGTCGTGTTTTTATTTTTCATTCTTTTTACCCTCCTTTGAAACAAGAACTGAAAGGGTTAGATCGTATCTGGCATAGTCATTTCTTTCCAATGGTTTGACGATCAGATAATCAATAAGGATCCATTCCTTGTGGTGTTCCATAAGGTCTAGAAATCCCAGGAAATCCTTAAAGCGGCCGATCATGCTCAATCGAATCAGATGTGCCTGATACTTCGTGCTGATATTCTCAAACTTATTCATAGGTTCGAGTGTTACAACCTTGAGGAGTGAGGTTGTGCAAAATCTATCCAGGACGGGAAAAATGGCATTCACCCGGGTGCTTCCTAGTAGTCTTGATTTGAAAATTGCTTCCAGGGAGTCAAGTTCATTGGTTTGGGCGTTCAAGTTGTCAATAGCCATTTCTATATCAAGACTAACCAGATCAATGTAGGTTTCAGCAAGTTGATTTTGCCTTAGCACTGCCTCGTCATAGCGTTGACTCTCTGGAAGGATCAGGACTTGGAGTGAGGAGCCCGTAATAGCAAAGTAGATCACGATGGCTGTTACCAACCACTTCATTTGAATAGCTTCTAACCAAAACTGGAATTGCTTTTTCATTTGTACAATCCCAGGGAGAAAACCAGTTTCAATTTGTCTTCTTCTTTGTATATGCGATTATTCTCAACTTTTACTTCTGAGTATAGCGTTGATATCGGTAAGCTATACAGGAGATTACTCCTGAAGTTATCGACGGAAAGAATATCACGATTTCCCCCCTCAATATAGGTGTAGCCCTCTATGGTCAGATCAGGACCTTTATCCTTCTTCTTATTCCCCTTTTGCTTTGCCTTGGTATTTATTTTTGTTATGACCAGATCTGGAGGCAAGGCATTGCTGATATCAATCAGAATTTTTCGCCATACTGCCGGTCGATTTTGGGGTTGAAGAAAAACATCCGATTCTTTCCTCAGCCGATTTCGAGCACCGATTTTTCGCTCCAGAAAGAGCATGCGGGGCTCAACACTGGAGATCTTACCTTCAATGTCTGCATTTAGTCCTTCAAAGACTGCAGCCATGTAAGTCTGGCTTTCATGGGTCCGTACCAGGATGAAGATAGTGGCACCAAAAATAATGATATATAGCAGGAGACTGAATCGTTTCAGGTGCCGCTTAACCCGTTCATCTGCGGTCGAGCTGAGAAAATTGAGTTGATATTCCATACTTAACGCAGTGCCAGACCGATTGCTGTTGAAAACTGATACTGGTTGCCCGTTGTCAGCTCAACGTCCGGATAATATTCTGGAATGGGATCCCAGATTTCAGCAGGGACTTCCATGATTTCCTCAGAGAGTGTGAAGAAGGATTTAATGAATGAATCATTCAGCAAGCCACCGGTAACATATAGTTTCTCGACTTTTTGACCCGTATTATAAAAGTGCCGAAAATTGAGTTTGCGGACTGTTAATGATAGTTCCTTGAGCTTTTGGCCAACAATTTTGTTTTCCATATAGAGCGTGCTAATGGGTTGATTATGTGAACTGACTTCCAACACACCGCGTCTCAGATATTCTACCTCTATGAAGGATATATCGGCTGATTTTGCAATGATGCTATTCAGGTCGTTGCCACCAAAGGGAAGGTAGAGGAATTCAGGGTGTTGTGCCGAGTCCAGAATGGTGTAGTGTGAATTGCTGCCCCCCAGTTGTAATATTCCGACTGCTTCGGTATTCTTTGGATTCAATTTGTAAAATAATTGAACGGTTGGGAGTGTGCTGGTTTCCAGGACTGTGGCGTTCGTGGAGAGGGACTTAAAGACTTTGGTAAGCCACTCTATTCTATTTTTCTTTATGACAGCCAGGAGAACGTTGAGCTTCTTCTTTTGTGATTGTGGCAGAACAGTGAAATCGTATTCGTAGTTGTCTGCTGGATCAGCCAGCAGCGGCGCCAGCTCCCAGAACAGGGCTTGCTTTAATTCGTGATTGGCAATTTGAGGGAGTTGCAGGAAAAATAAATTTTGATATTTTGAGCTCAAACCCACATTTATATCAGCACGTTTGTAGGGTATATCCTTGAGTAATGATTTAACGCCATTCATGATGTGGGTTTCGTTTAGTTCGCGGACATCCTTGACCACATCTTCTTCGAGGAAATCGTATTTTAGAAGTTTGGCCTGCTTGCGACTACTCTTCTTGGTATAGTAAACCGCGATCTTAATGGCATTGGTGCCGATATCGATACCGAGTCTAATTTTTTTTGATCGGGCCATGTCTGTTAACTGCTTGGTTTTATTCTATAAATATTATGTAAAAAATATTGGGTCCTATACATCTTATGAATATAGAAAACCATTACCCAGTTTCTATTCAAAAAGGCTGTAAAATAAGGATTTCACTAATAAAAAAATCCCCCTTATTGAGGGGGATTTTTGGCAATACAGGACCAGCAGGAGCTTAATCGTGATGATGGCTCTTACCCCACTTCTTGGTTTTCCATCGGCCAATCTGTTTGGGCCAATCATAGTGGTCCTTACCCTTGAAGCCCTTATGCCACCGATAATATTCTGGATGCTCTGAATCTCTGAAATCGATATGGTTACGGAAGTCCTCTCCATCTTCCAGAGAAATTGATTTTCCCACGATGGGACCGCTGAGTTGACCTTCCTTGAGGATGATGGAACCAGCCGTATAAATTGCTCCATTGATGACATCCTGCTTCTCAGAATGTCTACCTTCAGCTTCCACCGTAAAGAAATTCAAAGGATTGGTAAAAACGAGAGCCGGCAAAGCCTCTGCTGAGTCAGCAGGAACAGGTGCTTCAATGTTGTTGCTCCCAGTAAAAGTGATATAGCGACCTGTGAATACAATAGTGTGATTCCTGAGGTTCATGTTTTTAAATTCAAGAAATGAACCGGTAAATACATGGATACCATCAGCCAATT
>CAZVSF010000174.1:2635-6774 GCA_964630195.1 uncultured Lentisphaeria bacterium | reverse complement strand
AGGCTCCCCGCCATTGCTTCGCCGATACGTCGGGCTTGGTGGGCCATGAAAGATGTGGAGGTGTACATAATCATAGATTGGAGAATGTTGTAGCAAATCAGCTGGAATATCTTCCTGTAGGAAAGAAAAGTACCTATAACGGTGATGGTTATAACCTGGCGGGACGTGTTATGGAAGCAGTTGCCGGGAAGAGTATCTTTAGAGTTATTCACGAGAATTTGATTATACCACTCCAACTGGAAAACTCTGAAATTGAAGAGGATCTTGCCTTCAGTTTTCAAAGCACAGCTGGGGATCTCGCCATCATTGGGCAAATGTTGCTCAACAGAGGCTCCTATGGGGATTATAAATTCTTCTCACCGCAAGTTTTTGAGCAATTATTGCCTCGCAATTTATCACAATATTATCCTGGGATGGATTGGGATCAGGGGATTGGGATGACCTGGTTGCGGACGCGACATCCTGAGGCTGGCAAAAATGGCAATCCATCCGACATGACCGTTTTATCAAAAAATGTGATTGGGCATGGCTCAGCCACTTCAACAGTATTGAGAGTGGATCTGGACAATGGTTTGGTCATCACCCAGAGCCGTCGCCAGGGTGGAGCACATTATGATTACTACTTAACAAAACTCATGCAGGTAATTGAAAAAAATTTGAACGAGTAATTATGTCCATAAAAACAATCAAACCGTTTATCAAATCAAGACCTTTCGGCACGCTTGCTGATGGGAGGGAAGTGAAGCTTTTTGAGCTTTCCAATTCCAACAACATTAAGGTTCGGGTGCTGAATTATGGTGGAATTATTCAATCCATTGAGATGCCGGATCGTGAGGGGAAGATTAGCGATATCGTTCTCGGATTTGATGATCTCAAGGGATATGAAAATGACACAGCCTACCATGGAGCTTTGGTAGGTCGCTATGCCAACCGGATAGCTGGAGCAAAGTTTACAGTAAATGGAAGAGAGCATAACCTGGCTAAAAACGATGGTGATAATTGCCTGCATGGTGGCAGCGTGGGATTTAATCGCGCATTGTGGGAAGCCAGCATCCTCATTACAAGTGAGAATGAAACCCTGAGACTTACCCATGTAAGCCTCGATGGTGACCAGGGATTCCCAGGCGAATTGAGGGTGACGGCAGACTTTACGCTCAGTCCGGCCAACGAGTTACGATTACAATTATCAGCTACCTGTGATCAGTCCACAGCAGTGAGCCTCACCACACACCCCTACTTCAACTTGAGTGGTGATGCTCAAAACACGGTACTTGATCATAGCTTGATTCTACAGGCCGATGAGTTTTTACCGGTGATCAGTACTATGAATCCGACCGGAGCCTTCAGCCCTGTTGAGGATACACCTTTTGATTTTCGTAAGGCGCGGAAGCTTGGTTCCAAATTTCGAGTTGAGGATGATCAACTGAAAATGGCTGCAGGATATGATCATTGTTATGTACAACGCGTCAATGGAGCCCCGGTCGCGTGTTTTGCAAAACTATCTCACGCTGGCAGTGGGCGCGTATTGAAGATACGCTCAAATGCTCCAGGTTTACAGCTTTATACGGGGAATTATTTAGATTCAAAAACGATTGGGAAAGCTGGCAAACCGTTTACAAAAACAGGGGGAGTATGTCTGGAACCCCAAGAGTTTCCCAATGCACCAAACCAACCGGAGTTTGGATTCAGAAAACTGAACTCTGGGGAATTATACCAACATTCAATATGTTTTCAATTCTCTGTGAAATCATAAGGGGAGGGAGTAAGCATGCATCGACCGGGTGATCACCCCCACAGAAGATACAACCCTCTCACAGGAGAATGGGTGTTGGTGTCAGCTCACCGCACCAAACGTCCCTGGCTGGGTCAGAAAGAGGCACCTGCACCCAATAATCGAACCCAATATGATCCCAGTTGTTATTTGTGTCCGGGAGGCTTACGTGCAACTGGAGCATCAAACCCTGACTATGAGGGGACGTTTGTATTTACCAATGATTTTCCCGCGCTTCTTCCAGAATTGAAAGAACAGGAACATGATAGTGGGTCCGAGCTTCTGAAATGGGTTCCAGCCACAGGTACTTCGAAGGTTATCTGCTACTCTCCCCGCCATGATCTCACATTGCCACAGCTCGGTTTGCCAGAGATAGAGGGTGTTGTAAACACCTGGAAGGAACAGGCTGCTGAATTAGGGAAACAGTATAAATGGGTTCAGATATTTGAAAACAAAGGGGAGGTGATGGGAGCCTCCAATCCTCACCCTCATGGGCAAATCTGGGCCGGAGATTTTATTCCTACTGAACTGAGCAAAGAGGACCAATTTCAGAGGGAATATTTGAAGAAGTACGATGCAGTTTTATTGGATGACTATGAGCAACAGGAATTGGAATCACAGGAGCGTATTGTCTGTCAGAATTCAGAGTGGGTTGCAGTGGTCCCATTCTGGGCTACCTGGCCTTTTGAAAGCATGCTGTTGCCCCTGAAACCTGTGAAGAGAATGCAGGACATGAATCAAACTCAGGGTCGAGAACTGGCAGAAATCCTAAAGCGACTCCTGACGAAATATGATCATTTGTTTCAAGTGTCTTTTCCTTATAGCATGGGTTGGCACGGGGCACCAAATACAAAAGATGACCCTACTCACTGGACGCTGCATGCGCATTTCTATCCCCCGCTGTTGAGATCATCTACCATAAAGAAATTTCTGGTGGGTTATGAAATGCTGGGGGAGGCCCAACGTGACCTGACACCAGAATCCGCAGCAAGCCGATTAGCACAATTACCAGAGACTTATTCTTAATAGTTTGGAGTGACCAATGACGATCGTAAAGCAAACTCACCTTGAACAACTCATTCTGGAACAGGATAGAGAGGACCTGTTCGAAGATGTTTACGGAGGTCCCCATGGTGCTTCTGAAGCTTTTAGTAGAGTTTCAGGTTTAATAGAAAAGTGTGATTTTGTACCCACAGATCTGTTTAGTGCACCGGGTCGTACGGAATTAGGTGGCAATCACACGGATCACAACCTGGGCAAGGTTTTATGCGCGGCGGTTCAAAATGACACACTGGCTGCAGTCCGCAAACGAGATGATGGCAGAGTATGCATCAGCTCAGCAGGTTATTCCGAAAAGTTTGAAATTAGTGTTTCCGATTTAACTCCCCGACCATCCGAGAGTGGAAAAACGGAATCCCTCATTCGAGGCGTTCTAGCCGGCTTTCAAGAAGCTGGTGGACAAGTCGGTGGGTTTTCAGCCGACATCACCAGCAACGTAGGTGTGGGTTCGGGGCTGTCATCATCAGCTAGTTTTGAAGTTCTGATTGGGACCATAGTGAACTCACTGTATAACGCAACCAAGTTTAGGTCTGAAAAGATTGCCATGATCGGACAATTCGCCGAAAATAGCTACTTTGGAAAGCCCTGTGGCTTGATGGACCAGACAGCTTCAGCAGTAGGGGGGATCATCCGCATTGATTTTGAGCAACCAACCAGTCCGGAAATTCAAAAAGTAAAATTTGATCTGGCGAATTCAGATTTTGAATTAGTAGTCGTCACTACCGATAGCAATCACACTGATCTCACATCGGCTTATGCTTCAATTCCCAGCGAGATGAAGTTAATCGCCAGGGAGCTTGGCTCAGAGACACTTCGGGAACAGAGTGAGTTGGTGTTGTTCAGTCATATCAATCAGCTTCGCAATAAGCATGGTGATAGAGCAGTACTTCGTGCCCTTCACTTTTTCAGTGAAAATGACCGAGTTGATCTCATGGTAGCCGCGCTTGAGGCTAGTGATTTGGATGCCTACCTTGAGCTGGTCTCTGCAAGTGGAGCTTCATCACAAAACGTTTTACAGAATACGGTCCCACCGGGTGGAGATGGTACTTCTCAGGGGTTAGGATTTGCATTGGGAGTATCACAACATTTCTTTGAAAAAGCCGGTCGTGGTGTAGCCAGAGTCCATGGGGGTGGTTTTGCCGGGACAATACAGGCATATGTTCACAGCGATGACCTTTTGGAGTATCAGAAATTGATGACTGGGATATATGGTCAGGATGCCATGCAGCAACTCCATTTACGCCAGAGTGGCGCCAGACAAATTCTATCGCTATAGACAGAATATTCACCAATCGATTTAGAACCAGGC
>CAZVSF010000174.1:0-2535 GCA_964630195.1 uncultured Lentisphaeria bacterium | reverse complement strand
CGGTGAGGTTGCAGACCAGGCTGTCATAATTATCCCAGGCGGAGGCTACTCACTGGTTGCAATGTATCATGAAGGTTATGATGTGGCTGAAAAACTTGCAGCCCAGGGGATTACTGCAGCAGTGCTTAAATATCGTCTTCCAAAACCTGAATCATCGAACAAACCCGAAAAGGTGCCACTGTCGGATTTAAGACAAGCGCTAAAAATGATGCGTGGCAAAGCTGACCAGTATGGATTCGATTCAGAAGTAGTTGGTGTTGTTGGGTTCTCAGCAGGGAGCCACCTGGCTACTGTCGCATGCCTTTGGAAATCAAATGATCCTGAAGAAACTCCTGATTTTGCAGGATTGATTTATGGGGTTACCAAGTTAAGCAAAGCCAACAGGGAGTGGCTTGAAAAGGATCTGTATCATAGAAAGATGACCGGCAAGGAGGTCAAGCAGAACAAATTGCTGAATCTAGTCTCTGCTGAAACCCCGCCCACATTTCTGGTACACGCCTATGATGATGATGTGTGTAATGTTGAAGAATCCCTACTCTATGGCCAAAAACTTTATGAAAATGGAGTTAAGGTGGAGATGCATCTTTTTCCAGAGGGTGGACACGGATTTGGTCTGGGTCGAGAGGGAGGCAGCACACTTCAATGGTTAGACCTGTTTGCAAACTGGATTAAGATCAGTAACTAACCCGTGGTGTATACTTGAACTAGCTTCTTTTCTGCACTTTCCCCGGCTTAATGATCACAGCGGCTCCCATCCCTATAAACGATAGTATGCCCAGTGCAATAAACAGGATGCGAAAGGCAACTACCGCTTCAGAATTATCAATCAACCTGCCAACCAGCGAATTAAAGAAAATGTCGGGAGCGAATCCAATCAGAGAAACTAAACCAGCAGTTATTCCGGTTCGATAACCAGCAATATTTGTTTCCTCAAAGAGTGCAAAGTAGATCGCTCTGAGAGCATAGGTTAAAAGAAATGTACCGGCAACAGTAATCATCAAAAGAACACCCGTCCTGCTTTCCAGACCAAATAAAAGTAGAACTCCATAGGCAAAAATGAGGAACCCGAAAAAATACGCAAGTGTTTTACTTGTTGTCAATTTATCCGCCAATATCCCAGTACCGATTGCAGCTACTGGCCGAAGGTATGTTGCTGCGGATATCAACCCGGAGGCTGTGACTTCAGACATTCCCAGTACTTCCGTAATGTACAGAGCATAGTAATCAAGCCCTCTATACATGCAGTAGGCGGTGAAAACAATCACTGCCTGCAGCCACGCTGTACGATTTCCGATTACGGTTTTTAAATCTCTCAGCGGATGAGCATGAGGTTGGTTGTAATTCGGGCGGGTATCGGGTATAAATATCCAGGCTATCAAGGCTGCCAGGACTGTCAGGGCCGAATAGTACAGGATGATCCCGTGAATAGCTCTTTCAGGATTAACCAGTTCATTGGTTCCTATGTCAGGGGCTCCCAGAAAAACCAGGAGAAGCGTTCCGAGCGCACCAAAACTCGCTCCGAGAAGACCACGACCGCCATCCAGGATACCAAAGGCACGACCCTGAGCAGCTTTGCCACCCCATTCACGAGTTGCTCGTATCATCGCTGACCAGAACAGTAGTATGGTAGTGACCCCCCAATAACCGAAGACGATGTACAATCCGAATTGACCTGGCAGTGTCGCGAAATAGACTCCCCCCAACGCTGTGGCCACCAGGGATAGGCTCATTAGTTTCCGGGCTGAAAATCGGTCAGCCAGCATGCCACCGGGAAAATAGGAAAGAAATGCGAATATCCCGTAGATGGCAAATGCATCTCCTAATCCCGTATGCCCCGTTCCCAGAACATTCACCAGGGTCGGCCGGAAATAGCGGGCAACATGAAATGGTAAAGTAAAGATCATTTCCCCCGAAATGATGATAGCGATGAGTACTAACCACTGCTTCCAGCCCCCAAGAGGCAGTGTGGATAAGCTATCATAAGATGTTTCTATTTGTCTTTTTTTAGGCTGGGCCACAGTCTTTTCCTGTTCGGTTGTTGAAGTAATGCCACACCGCCTGGGTTGAAAATCCCATCGTGGTGCTCGATGTTGTTCGGTACTCTACTCAGATATCCAAGCGAATATTTCGAAATTTTTGAGGGCTGATGATTCTCATCGCCTCCTTTGCTCCGTATTGGCAACTCTGCTGAACTTGCCCAGATCAGTATGGCAGGAATGCACAACGAGTGCCTCTCTGAAATATGACAAACATGATAACTTGAAATATGGGTAATCATAGCCTCAATAAAACAGTGATCTATACTGTTAAAATCCAAATATGCAAAACAACCAGGACCTTGAACCGAAGGGGCGGCCTTCCCAAATAGAGAGTCTTGATAGCCACCGTTTTTGAGACAGATTTAGTTTCCCAAAAGCCTTCTCGAAATCAAAATATCATTTATCCGCGAGCCTACAGGGTAGTGTCGTGGACAGAACACCACGGGTTTACCCGTGGATGAATGCAATATATCTCGCTTCGGCGCGATGTTACCCT
>CAZVSF010000173.1:3974-6778 GCA_964630195.1 uncultured Lentisphaeria bacterium | reverse complement strand
CCTGTTGGCCATCGTAGGGTTTCAATTTAGAATTATCTCCCTGTGAATATACCAATGAGAAATTTTCTCCTTCAAGGGACAGCGTTTTATCCAGGACTACTTTCGCCTTAAGAAAATTCATGGAGCGAGAACCGATAAAACTGGCAACGAAGCGATTCACTGGACGCTTGTAGATCTCAAGGGGGGCATCTGACTGCATGAGGTAGCCATCTTTCATGACCACGATCCTATCCCCCATGGTCATTGCTTCAACCTGGTCATGCGTCACATACATCATGGTAGATTTTAGAGATTGGTGGAGCTTCTTGATCTCGTTACGCATCTGCACCCTCAACTTTGCATCAAGATTGGACAAGGGTTCATCAAACAGGAATACGGCCGGATCTCTCACGATGGCACGCCCCACCGCAACACGCTGTCGCTGTCCGCCAGAAAGCTCTTTGGGCTTACGATTTAGATAGTCCTCGATTCCCAGAATTCCGGCGGCATGCATGACCCGTTCTTTGATCTTATCTTTGGGCTCTTTCTTCATTTTCAGACCAAAGGCCATATTGTCATAAATATTCATATGCGGATAAAGGGCATAATTCTGGAATACCATGGCAATGGAACGATTCTTGGGCGCAACATCATTCACCTTGTCATCACCAATAAATATTTCACCCTCTGAAGTTTCCTCGAGTCCGGCGACTATCCTTAGCAAAGTGGATTTTCCACAGCCGGAAGGACCTACAATAACGACAAATTCACCGTCAGATATATCCACATTGACATCATGCAGAACTTTTGTGCTTCCAAAGGATTTACTGATGTTCTTTAGTGATACTTCTGCCATGATTGGTCCTCGAATTCCTTGATAATTACCTTTATCTTACGATTAATGGATCCCTATCGCAGACAAATGATTTTAATACTCTGGGTAAAATTTCCTGCCTGTAATCGGCAAATATAAAGCCCACTGCTTACGGGTGTGTTATCCCTGTTTAGTCCATTCCATTGAACGGAATATTGACCAGCTTCTTGATAGTTTGATGTCAGCAAGGCTATTTCCTTCCCAGCGATATCATGAATGGTCAGGGTAACTTGCGAATCATGGGGTAAGGCATAATCGATCGTAGTTGATGGATTAAATGGATTTGGATATGCAGGCCGTAACGAAAAGTGTTCAGGCATATTGCGGGTGGGACTCTCAATGACATTTACCGGGACGGCATACAGCGCGTAAATTTCAGTTGGCGTCAGCCCATAATTATAGAGTCGGACATCATCGATGATTCCCTTGAAGTTATATTGGGAATTGCCTGGCAAGACCTGTCCAATGGTAAGATCTATGCTCGTTTGATTGATGCTGCCTGAAAAAGTTGTGTGCTGATCCAGCACACCATTGATATATATGTCAAAATTATACCCGTCATACAGTGTGACGACATGATAGTAAGTGTTCAGTTCTAATTCTGTCACTGAATCCAGATCCCTGATCCCTGCACTGGTTTTTACAGTCCATCGAATACGATTTTCAGTGATGGATATTTTCCAGCGATTCTCCCAATTCCCATGACTGATGGGATAGGACTCACGTCCAAAGAATTCTTCAACATTCAACCAGAGACTCACACTGATCGCTTCAGTAAAATTGAGATCTGTTGCATTGCTGACCTGGACCCGGTCATTTTCGCCGTCAAAATGCAAAGCTGCGTTGGGATGGCCTGCCCGATCTGCTACATAGCTGGCTCCTGAGAAGGTGACGGAATGTCCATAGCCGCTGACATCATCCAGCGTGCCGCTAAAGGGTAAGGAAAGTACGGGGAAACCTAGTGCTCCACTGGTGGAATCTGTAACGACGATCTGGACCGTAGCTGTGTCTGCGGCGAGAGATGGATCGGTTACCACGCAGCTGACGGTGTATTCTCCAGGTACATCAGTTGATAGCCAGGAGACTTCATTTCCTGAGCCAGACAATGTGCCGCCATCTGGAGCAGACCATGAAAAGCTGAGATCATCATTGTCTTCATCAGTGGCCGTGCAGCTAAGGGTAGTGGTCGTATTGGGCAATACATAGGATCGATTCGCACTCAGCGTCTGAATGACAGGTGCATGATTGATATTTTCTACCAGATGGAGACTCGTTGAATCTGATGCACTCAAGCCATCTGAGTCCATGACCTGACACGATATTTCGTAACTACCCGTATCGCCTGGAGCCATAAATTGGATGCTTGAGCCAGTTGCAGCTAAAAGTGTCTCATTGAGATACCAGCTAATGGCTATATCCGTGCCATCTTCACGATCTTCTGCTGCGCAAAAGAAATTTACCAAAGTGCTTGCTTCAATCAGAGGAGTTGGTGTGCCAAATCCTTTTATCCTTGGTGGGTGATTAACCACAGCATCAGTGAGATAATCTACGACAATCCCATCTATAAGGAGTTTCTCATAGTCATAGCTTTGCACACCACCAGCGGGAACGATGGCAACCAGCCAGGCAGCATCTTCCATAATATTAAGCACTGCAGTGTCACTCACTGAAGTCGCCACCATCTGATTTGAAGCTAATTCATAGATATCATACGTTCCCGGAGGTAATGGCAGGTCGACAGCCATGGGAATATCATAAGAATTGTAATATAAATAGGTCGGATATGCTGGCGTATGAAACCAATCGGTTGCAAGCACATCGATCTGAAGAATTCCAGGGACATTGGTGGTATCGATGAGTGCCCCCAGATAGCCCACGTGTGACGACCCGTATAATGCCAGATTGGTGGCTCCCCAGCCGCCGCTAATGGCATCTCCTGTGGCAAATGGAC
>CAZVSF010000173.1:0-3874 GCA_964630195.1 uncultured Lentisphaeria bacterium | reverse complement strand
GCCAGATTGGTGGCTCCCCAGCCGCCGCTAATGGCATCTCCTGTGGCAAATGGACTCTGACCCTGCCAGTTCTCACGCATGGACTCATGGGCAATATAGGAGTTTGGGTCATATTCATAGGACCAATCTTCGCTATCTTGATTTGCCGCAGGAAGATAATTCGGGTAAAAGAGTCTTGATGCATTTGCCAGATTCAGGATCCACTTGCCCATGGCTCGGGCAAAACGGTCGTCATATCTGACCAATGGTGCCAAAGCGGAAGCATGTTGGAAGCCATTCATGGCAAAAGCATATCCATCATACCTGGCTTCGCCGATGAGTCCAGCACAATCATAGCCACCCCAATTGCCCAGTGTGGCGCCCCAATCACGCAAATACGTGATATCGAAACACCAATTCAGCATTTTTTCTACATCATAACTTGTCCCTAACTCTGCATTCATGCGAGCAGCGATAATGGCACCATAGGGCATCTGAATCTCATAAGATGGATTACTGTTGTAAGTATTGAGAAACTCCAGCGCCCATTCAGCCCCCATTCTTAAACTATCAGATCCAGATTGAGTATATGCCATATATAATAGCCAGCCAATTGCTCCGGCAGCTTCAGGTTCGACAACACCGTTATCCAAGGCTGTCATCGTGGACAAAGACCAGGCTCTATGTTGAAAATTGCCATGGTGCCAGGGATAAAGGTCTCCACCCATGTGTGCAACGGCTTCCAGCCAACGCTGGGCGACGGTCTCAAACTGTTGATCTGAAACGCCATAATCCCCATACAAAGATTTGAGTTGATAGAAAAATATATTTGGCATGGTATCATACCACCAGTCGCTGCCACTGGATGCAGAATACCCATTCAAATAGACATTTTCACTGGGACGATTATTAAACCATTCCTGGCTGCCGAGGACATAGTCAAAGCCGATTTGATCGGACTTATCAATACCAACCAGACTGGCTCCCACCAACGCCGGGATACAATTAATACCCTCAGCGTTACTTGTATTAGGTGTGCCAACAACTGTATGGAGTCCAAAACTCTGGTTCTCTGGATAATTGGTTGTGCTCGACTGGATCCAGGTAAGGGGCAAGTAGGTCCCTGTGGCAGTCTGATTGAATACGAGTGAATCGTAACCGAGGGCTACCGCTTTCCAGTCTCTCATCTCATAGGGTTGGGGGAAATTGGGCATGAGGTCGACACGTGGTATACTGATCTGCTGTGCAGAAACACCAACAATTGAGGCCAGGATAGTGAGCAAAACTCTAATTTTTAACGGTATCTTCATTCTGCATTAATGTATTAAAAATATTGATCGAGGGATATGTGTGATTCTACAACATAGATCCAGCTCACCTGAAGCCACGATGAACATATCATCTGATTCCACCACACCCGTCGTAAATACCACATCCGTGAGATAAATGGCATCCTGAAGATCTTTTGTCAAATCAGGATTAGCCTCCATCAGGGGAGTAGAAAACGATTCATGGATAATTTTCAAAGGATCCTCCAGGTCAAGCAGCATCCAAACCGTTCTGTATACCCCAACAATTCCCTCATCAGAAACAGCGTGGAACATAATCAACCATCCATCAGATGTGCGGATGGGTGTCGGTCCACTCCCCAATTTTCGGGAAAGTAATGAATTCCTTCTCGGTTTCAGAAGCACAGGGGCAAGCGGCCTCCAGTGCAGCATATCTGGTGAAGTCGCAACATTCATCCCCGGACCTGGGGCGTTCTTCAAATTCGGATCCATAAAATACAACTCACCTTGCGGTCTGGTTAGCGCATGATACAAACCATTTATTTTCTCCGGGAAGACCACCATATCCTTGTTTTGATGATCCAGGATAAGTCCCTGATAGCTATAGTTCAAGCCATCGACAGATGTGTACAGCACAGTGGAATGACGCGCTGAAGAAACGGCACAGGTCGTCATATAGTATGATTCATCAATTTTGGTAATGCGGGCATCTTCGATCCCGTATTCCTGAGATTCGTTTTGCGGGAGGATCATCTTATCATAGTGAATCTGAACAATACTTGATCCATTCAGATCCAGCTCAACGGGTAATAACCAGGAGAGCGAAGTCAATGCAAAGACATCCTCTGCCTCGGTAAATTTGTATTTACGCGGATCGGAATAGTCAAACTGCCGGGCGTTGTGAACATCAACAGTGAAGGTATCTTGAGTTGAGTCGTATCTCAGGATTTGAAGATTATCCCCCACCCGAGCCTGGGTCAGGGCTTCAGCGACTCGGACCATCATCAAGGTATTTCCATTGGGTAGACGACAGAAGCCTGGATTGAAGGCACCCAGTACATAGGTTTCCTGATCAATGGCTTGTCCAACAGGCAGTTTTTGGGAGTCAACATCTGAGGGTGCAAAAAGAATCTTATCGAATGGAAATTCCACTGAGCTATTACCACCCTCCCCGGCTCTGGATGGCCAGGAGACATTCAATGGTAGACTCAGCACCTGAATTTAGATTCACACTCTCGGCATCATTAATCCCATCAAAACAGCGACCGGATTCAGGATCATACATCTGAGTATGGGCAACATTGTGCCCCTTGAACCAGTCGAACACTTGCTCAGCAGTTTTGGCATACTCTGGAGATGCTGTAACTGCGGATAACATCTTTATTCCCCGATAAGTTGACCCAATACCATAGGCAATTTGGGAATAGTTCTTTATCTGCCACGTCCCTGATGAATCAAGCCTTATCTCAGCCGGGAATTCTTTCTCAATAAGGGTTGGCACAAAATGATTCGCCCAGATTTTCACGCTATTCAGATAGCTTTCCTCACCTAAAATGACATAGGCTTGCAGCAGGGCCAGCGCCTGGTTATTCCCCCAACCATGCCATGTGTTCTGCCAGCAGTAATACATCCCCTTATATTCATCATTATCGCCAAGATATTGCCAGCCCATGAGAGCTTCACTTAAATACTTGATTTCATTGCTATAATCAAAGGGTCCCAAGCCGCTGACACCCGCCAGAGCGATCAGTAATTCTGACGATTGATCCGGCGCATTACTAAGATTCCACCCTGGACGCTCTGAACCATCGTCAGCAATGGTCATCTGGGGATAGCTGGAAAAAAGGGAATCCAGATGAGGTTGAGAGCTCAAGAATCTCTCAATGACCCGCTGAGTGAGTGGTTCATGTCCAGTGGTATTTGCGAGAATTCTATACCCAGCTCCCAGACCTCTCAAACCTCTCACCGCCCACCATTGAAAAGAGGCAATACTTGTGCGATACTCTCGATTGATCGAACCATCTTCAAACATAAAATTATACCATAGGCCATCTTCACGGCTTAGATATAATAAATACTCAATCATACCTTCAGCGAGGGGGAGTAAATCCTGGCGTTGGTGATAATTGATCTCAAAATCCAGAACTTCTAAAAATCGACCTACATCGTCAACACAGGTCACGCCTTCCCCGCCGGCAACAGTATGGTCGTAGCTGGGAGCATCTGCATATATCGCTATCCATTTCAACATGACACTGTCTACATATGTGCTGTCAACCAGATGAAGCCCGTGATCGATATTTACCGGGATAAATTTTGTTTCCTCCGAGCTACAATTGAAGAGGAAGCCCAGACAAATGGTGATACAAATAGGTTTAATGAATTTCATTATGCCAACCAAAATTGCTTTTCAAAAACCACATCGCTTTTCTTGATATATGCAGCACCAATTAGGCTATCTGCACCGGCATAAATAATGTCGTATCTGTCGGGCATATCTATCGTAGCACAGCTGAAAATGACATTAGGTACCGGTCCCTGGCGTTCCCAGGTCTCTACAGATTCGATCAGAGGTTGATCGTAACGAGCCAGAACCCGTCTTGGAT
>CAZVSF010000172.1:0-6798 GCA_964630195.1 uncultured Lentisphaeria bacterium | reverse complement strand
AATTTAACCATTCTCAAAAAGGGTTCTGGTCGAACACTGAAACAAAGCGTATCTATTTTTCTTGTCTGGTAAAGGTCCTTGATCTTTTCCATGACATTTCCCAGGCGACCATAACGGAGAATATTTATGTTTAGCTGGATAAGATGTTCCGCTTCAATTTTACGCCTGAAGTGTTGATGAAAATGATCTTCAAAGAGAACATCGAATTGGACCGGAAAACAGCCCCCGACGAAGGCGATTTCATGATGGTCCTGCCAGGATGCGACCAGCATGCTCCTGGCTCTCAGATATTCCTGACATGATATAATGGTTCCTGACTGATTGGTTAAGCCAACACCCGTATTACCAGCTTCATATTCAACAACAAGGTTCCTTGCATAGGCTTTCGATGTTCGCAAAGAAAGCTGGTTTCGAAGTAGCTTGGCAAAACCTTGCCGGTCCTGCAGTGGCTGAACGCAGAGCTGGGATTGATGGTTTGAGAGGGTAATCTGTCCATAATTATCATGGGTGATGGTTCGTAAGTGTGCCTGCATGTGAGTGAAGAATACATCATTATTAAAATCCAGATAGGGCGAGTTTATCAGACGTAAATTGTTCTTCGTCGTATGCTGTAATATGACCTCTAGCCATTTCCAATATTCAATGTGCTCATGGTGAAAAAATGGGAATATTCCCTGGCTAAAATTGTAATCACAGTGTCCAAAGGCAAGGCCTGTAATTTTAGGCTCGCGGGCTTCCAGAATTTGCCCCAGCCCCTTTAGTCCTTCCGGGGACTCAATAATCGGTATGATCTCCTCACAGGATATCTTTGCATTTTCCAATAACTGGCAGGTCTCAGAAAGTTGCCGGGAACTCTCAATTTTGGGTATGAAGATGGTCTGAAGAGATATTCCCTCCAGAGCTTCAATATCCTTCACCATCTGCTCAGACTCACTGCTATTGAGTCGAACACCAATTTTGAGGGTCTTTAACAGTGACTGGTTTGACTGTATGATGTCTTTAAAATGTCGCCGGTATGCTGCTTTCTGAATATCTGTTTTGTCTGGATCCATGGCATTTTGAATACCATCTTCAAAATCAAAACAAAGCACCGCACCGTTCCCTGAAGCCTGCACGAGATGCTGGCTGCTGGTATCCTGGTTATATTTAATAAACTGATAAGTTTGCATGGTTTTTAGCTGTGAGTCATAGCCGGAATGGCCTCATAGGATCCTGTTAAATCTCGAATTCGGAAATGCTTATTGCCACCATTGGACGAACCTCTGCCGCGCGCTTAGAAAAAGTGAAAACTGGCCGACCCACCGAGGACAAACTCCGCTTCGGTTTCCTTTGACCAGCTGAATCCTGCAGAAATCGAAGCTGAAAAAATTGAGCCTCTTTCAGGATCCACACGGACGATGCCAGCTCCTGGCAGCAGGAGGAATCCAATATCAGGTTTTATCGTTGCTTTTCCCCGGTTGTTTTTCAGAGTGCCAAAGGGTATGAAGCTTGAGAAGGAAACGCCTGCAACTCTAAAATTATCCTTTATATTTCCTTGAAATACTTTGATCGGGTTTGCTGTTACAGCAAGCAGGGAAACACCCCCCTTGGCCCCGTGGCCGCTTCCACTCACGATCTTTCCTTCCCTGATGGAATAGTCAATTGAGGTGATCATGATGATCTCTTTGGAGGTATTGGTATCCAGAAAAGCCAGACTGCCACCCACAACCAATGGTGATATTTCTATATCTGGATCCTGGTTCTTGCCCCAGTGGCTGAATTCATAATAGCTATTGAGGCCCATGCGAACATTGTCCTTCAGGCTAAAGTCAATACCCGCACCAGCAGAAGCCCCCTCCTGGGTCATGCTGAGCCCAAGTGTGCTGGAAGGAGACTGATCCTTGAGCACATAAGTATAGTCCTGAGCTTGAACCCCACCGGGGGGACTCATTAGAACAATTAGGATTACAGCCTGAACGCCTGATTTTAGATGGTCTCTCATTTCCAGTCTGGCCCCCTCACTATTTGTACCCATAGGTTCTACCCAGAAGGGCATAACCCACAGTAAAGCTGACCGAGGTGCCTGAGGATGTGTTCAGGCTGCCAGGTCTCACATCCAGCCGAACCCTGATGGCATGATCGCTGAATTCCTTGGATCGACTTAAAAAGGGTGATGGAATCAAATTGAGCATATGCTTGAACTTGAAATCATAGGTCAATCCATAACTCAAGCCAAATTTCACTTCAGTCTGTTTTTTGTATTGCTCATCATTGCCGGCAACCGAGAACTCAAAAATCCCCAATCCAGCATTGGGCACCAACCGGTGTGATCCCTTTTCATAGATGGTATATCCTGCACTCAGGTCCAACATGGCGATGGTGGTGCTCAAATCCCCTGGCCAGGTAAAATCCTTGCCGATCACTTCGTGATTGGTCTTGTTGCTGCCCAGAACCGCATTGAGGGCAAAAACTGATTTTTTGTACATGAGATCGAAACCATAGCCAAACAGGATGGGGTTGGAAAAATCATCGTGAAGAGATGAGGTCAACACGCCAGCCCCCATTCCCCCATGCATGTTAAAACCAAAATCGCGCATTTCCACATCGGGCAGGATCTCCAGAGGATTTGCCTCCAAACGCCCCTTGATCAGTTTTTCCCAATAGTCCAGGGCCGCCACATTCAAGCCCATTTCGGATTCCTGTCTAAATTGGGTGATCGCTACATTACACAGATCATACTGGGTGCGAAGCTTTTCTTCTGCGACAACAACATTTTCTATGCGGTTTAACTCGTATTGGAGAAAGCGACGATGGAGCTCCAGAATATCAAAAAGTATCTGGTTGTAGCGCAGCACATCCCCTGTTCTGTAATTCTGACCCACCCACGAGCTTTTACGGTTGATACTGTTGCGTGTTTTGAATCCCATCACAGTGGTGTCACGCACCTGGCTCCTGGTGTTGACATAACTTAACTGATAGCTCAATTCTGAGGTCAATGATCCCATGGATAGGGGCTCACCCTGAAAATCATTCCAGGTGAGTGGTCCATCCTCCCATTGTCGACCAGCGGCAAGGACCGTGAGCTGAGCAAATATAACGAGACCAATTAGCATGGCATTTTTCAATTGATTTTCCCCCTGGAAATATGTTTAGCGGCGTCTTCCCAGAATCCGCAGGACCCGTAAGAAGAGATTGATGATATCCATATACAGTGCGGCAGCACTATCCACGGCGTTATCCAGCGTTTTGGGAATCTGATTGGCCCGACCCCAGTCATAGCCAATGTAGCCACAAAAAATGGCGGCCACCGCCCAGTCGATCCAGTTGGAGTGGATACCCATGATAAAGATCTGGAACATTTCCACAATGATCACAGCGATCAAGGCGCCAGTGAGTGCGCCACTGATCCTCTGGAAAAAAGCAGGGTAAGCAGCCCCCAGAAGCATCATGATCAAGGTAACACCACCGGTGATCTGGATAGCTTCCAGGACTATTTCTGTACTGTATTGGGAAACAACCATGTTGACGATCAAGCCAAAGGGGACCACAACAAAATTGTAGCCAATAAAACTTTTGACGGGATCATCAGACTTGGTGAACAGATGGATGCCGTAAAAGGCAGAAGCAAAATATCCAATGATAAACAGCCAGCGATTAATGCTGAATAAGTATTCAGGGTCGACGGATTTAACCAGGATCCAATTGACAAAAAAGCCCCAGAGTAAAACGGCACCAATGGCCAGATTATACTGGGCATCCGAGATAATTGTATCCGTTGTCGTGGTTCGTTGAAAGACGTTTGATTCCATCATTTAGCTGCTTCTCCCTGTCTGATAGCCTGTATTCAATTTCATGTATCCTCGCTCGGCGCTGCTTGTGCTTTGCCTGTCTAGAAAGAATTACCCAGTTCGGTACTGAGAATCGTAATATGCTGAATCGGGTTGTCGTTCTCATCTGTTTCCACAACTGCAATTTTGTCGGCAACCTCCATACCGAGCAAAACCTCGCCAAAAACCGTGTACTCATTATCCAGGCGGGGTAGATCCGTCAGGCAAATATAGAACTGGCTGTTGCTGGAGGATTTTTCCGGGTTTTGATCGCGAGCCGCTCCGATGGAGCCACGCAGGTGGGGTACACCGATCTCAGCCTTGATGTTTTCGCCCAATCCTCCGGTTCCATCATCCGACCGATCGTCATTTTCCCGGGTCAGGGGATCACCACCCTGCACCACAAATTCAGGAATGACCCGATGAAAATAGATGCCAACAAAACCATTATTCCTGACAATGTTTTTAAAGTTTTCAGCATGGAGAGGGGTTTGCTCTTCATAGAGATCAATAATGAGGGTCCCCAGGCTGGTTTCCATCTTGACAAAACTATCTGTTGATAATTTTCCATCCGGTCCCAAGATCTGAAAGGGACCTTCAATTTTACCATCAACATAATCTATAGCGTATTGCAATTGCCCATTTTCATACCAGGCCTCAGCCTTGCCCGTTTTTTCACCAGCCAAAAAGGTTTCAGAAGATTTGATGTTTCCGTTTTCGTACCAGGATTTATTCATACCTGATGCCTGGCCCTGATCAAATTCACGCACAGACCTGGGGGTACCATTTTCAAACCAGGCTTCTTGTCGCCCTTGCGGATGGCCATCTACATAGTTCCAGGTTTTCTTCACCTGTCCATTTTCATACCATTCATTATAAACCCCATCGCGTTTTTTGTTTTTGAACATCCCGCGAAACCAGGGTTTTCCAGAATCATACCAACCGATTGAGACACTATCCTGGTCACCATATCGGTAATAGGATTCTGTCTTGATGTTACCACTTTCATAGTAGGACAGGGCTTTACCGTGGAGATCGCCTTTCAAATATTCATAGTAAATGCGAATCGAACCATCGGGAAAATAGAATTTCCAAACCCCATCTCTTCCTCGCATGGGAACGCCTGTTCTACCCAGTCGCGAGCCATCCCCACGAAGGTATTGACCCTCTCCATCCAGTGAACCATCCTCCAGATAGAATTGCCAGGTCCCTGTCATAAAACTCTCTTTGTATAAGCCCGTTTTCCATAACTTCCCGTTGGAGTGGTAGTAGTTCCATTTGCCTGTGCGACCCAGTGCTGGAATTTCATACTCATCGCGATTATCCAGTTCACCATTTCTATAGGCACCCTCAGCAATAAGGTTTCCATCGGGATCATAAAATTTCCAAGCCCCCTGCATCTTGCCCATGTTGATAAGACCGGATTCTTTTAGTGTTCCGTTCTCATATTTCCTGGAATATGGGCCATCAGTCAAACCGCCTTCCATTGCGGTATGCGAGGCACAGGATAGGATGAATAAACTTAATGCGAGGATGATTAATCTTTGTTTCATGGTCTTCCCTATTGTTGAAGTCTTCATTTTATGGCGAAGGTAACTTATGATTGCAGTAAGCTCTATGGATGCACAATAAAAAGCAATACCTCTTTGCCTGTCATTCCTTCTGGAAGAGTATCCCTTCATAACCATTCCGCAGATCACGAACCTTGTCGATCAGGGGCTGTAGGTCTACCAGCGTATCGCCATACTCGAAGGTGATCGTTTTTGAAAAATCACCCCGGATCACTTGAATCCATTCTGCGCCGCCATCGGCACAATCCGGACAGCCGATCACATCATCATATGCCTGGAAAAGATCCAGATCCATGAGAGCGAGGAGGTCATCCCATTCAGTTGTGGTGAGCTCATCGCTGTAGCGTAGCTCAGGGTAATTCGAAGCATCCCAGCTACTCACCGTGTAGACGGCACTATCGGCATTTATTTGAAGGTCGCGGACACAATAGCCGGCACATTCTCCAAATGAGGTACCGCTGTTTAGATGCGTACCACCTGTTGTTTCTTCAGCACATTGCAGGCAGAACAGGCTGAGCACGATCAAAGCAATCGTCTTTTTCATTGATGGTCCTTGTTGAACAACTCCGCTGAAATTGCATAAACCAGACTTTCATCGCCACCAGCATTCACTCCTTGTCCCTGCAGCACGCCACCGATCTTTTCAACCGCCCGTCTGGATCGAAGATTCTCCGGTCCAATGAGAAACACAACACTATTGACAAATTTGAAGGCATGTTCAAGCATGAGTCTTTTCATTTCCCCATTATAACGACCGCCCCAGTAGGCGCGGGACAGATAGCTCCACCCGATCTCAACTTCGCTTCTCTCTGCATCATAACCGTGATAACGCGATGACCCAATGATCTCGCCATTGGAGGCATCCAGGACCACCAGGGCGCCGCCTGATGCCAGAGACTCCTCAAAGAACTGCTTAAAGCCGCTTTGGGTTGAGCGGGTCTTGACGGGGTGTTGTTCCCAGATCAAAGGATCTGAGGCAACGGCATAGAGTGCGCTGAGGTCATCTTCCTGCAGGGGGCGCAGTTCAACAATATTTCCCTTCAGGCATGGCTGGAAATCAAACGGCATCGCAGGCTATGCCCCTGTCTGTAAAGAAATGTATTTAAAAATATCCTTTGCCAGGCCGTCATATGCATTGGACTTCTCATAGCCTTTCAACCCTGTCAGGGTTTCAAAAAACAGCATGTGGGGGGCGGCTTCTCTCAATTCAAAGTTTAAACAGATCTCCTCCGCATCCGGTAGGCTAAACACCAGTTGAAAGCCCATGGTGTTTTCATCCATGCTGGAGACATGGACCAGCTTGATCTTATCGGTCCGAACAGGGTATTGCTCGCTGATCATTTGAGGAATTTTCTGCAGGATTGAAGCGTGGGCGGTCAAGATCTCTTTCATTTTATTACCTGAATTTCCATTGTTTGAAT
>CAZVSF010000171.1:0-6895 GCA_964630195.1 uncultured Lentisphaeria bacterium | reverse complement strand
CCGTTTCCGTGCTACTCTCAGTAGCGCCCCAGGTACAGTATTATCGTGTGGGTGAATATAGACCCCTGCAAAGCTACCTGTATGGTCGTTTTGAGGTAAGGATGCAATCCGCTGCAGGCCACGGTGTTGTAAGTTCTTTCTTCACTTTCTATGATTATTATGCTGAGGGATTGACCGGTTCTGAGAACTGGAACGAGATTGATCTGGAATGGCTGGGTAAACTCAACAATAAGGTATCAACCAATACCATTATTCAGAATGAGTGGGGTGATGCCTCTGAAGTTTTTCTCACTGTGAATCCTCATCTGGATCTTAACACCTATGCCATCGAATGGACCCCGGATGCCGTTAGATTTTATGAGGGAGCCCGGCTTTTACGAACCGTGTCAGGTGAACGTGCAGACTCATTGTATCATGCTCAGAAACTGATGATTAATATCTGGCCACCGACGAATACTACCTGGGCAGGGGCCTTGAACCCGGACATCCTGCCTGTCTATGCAATTTATGATTATGCTTCCTATGCAAGCTATACACCTGGCAATGGTTCTGTCGGCACCAACAATGATTTTACACCAGATTGGGAGGACCAATTTGATTCCTGGGATGTGAGCCGATGGCAGAAAGCAACCCATACCTGGGATGGCAATGATTGTGATTTTACTTCTGCCAACGTTGTCTTCTCAGGCGGCTATCTGGTGCTGTGTTTGACAACGCCCTCAAACACCGGCTACCATGGACCTGCCTTGTCAGTGGACCAGGAACAGGGTGCTATCCCGGATGAGCTTATCCTGTCACCTGCCTATCCGAACCCATTTAATGGTGAGGTCACCTTGTCCCTGGAAGCGCCGGGTCATAAAAACTTGATGCTCAAAATCTATGATATTTCGGGAAGTCTTATGCATCAATCGTCACTTTCAGGTCCTGAGAGTCAATTCCAGACGATCCATTGGGATGGGCGCGATCAATTTGGCGAACTGTTGTCCAGTGGCTCTTATATCGTTCAGGTGAGCTCAGCCAATAGTCAGGTTAGCCAGAAAATTATTTTGCTTAAATAATGTATTTCGAAGGTGGAGTTTAACTTCTTGAAAAGCACGAAAATGCTCAGCTCACTACTGCTGCTTGTGTCTATGGCAGTGCCCCTTGAAGCCTTTGTGCATGCGTCAGGACGGAACATTGTGGACGGGGAGGGGAATCCTGCTCTCATGCGCGGTATGGGTCTGGGTGGCTGGTTAGTTCCAGAGGGCTACATGCTTCATACGATTTCCCAGTCACCCACGACAATTCGAAATGATATAGTCGATGTCATCGGTGAAGCGCAGGCGGACCAGTTTTATGCAGCCTACCATGAAAATTACGTGACCCGTGAAGATATAGCTGAGTTGGCTGAGTGGGGCTTTGATCATGTCCGCATGCCTTTTCACTATAACATGTTTTCAACTTCAAGAGGGAATTGGAACGATTGGGGATTTGAAGTCACTGATTCTTTGATTGCCTGGTGCTCAGATGTAGGTATGTATGTGGTCCTGGATATGCATTGTGCTCCAGGCGCACAGAATGACGGTCCTATCAGCGATAGTGATGGAACAGCACGTCTCTGGCTCGCAGATTCCAATAAAGCCCATACCGTTGAAATATGGGAAGCCATTGCCCAACGTTATGTTGATGAACCCTGGGTGGGGGGATATGATTTACTTAATGAACCGGTTCTGCCGAATGGCGTGACTGCCCAGGATCTCCGTTCCCTCTATGTCAATATTCGTAATGTGATCAGAGCCATTGACAACAACCATATTCTCTTTATCGAGGGGAATTGGTATGCCACGGACTTTACAGGATTAACTCCGCAATTTGACGTAAACATGTCCTATAGTTTCCACAAATATTGGAGCGAAAACAACCTGGGCTCAATTCAATATCTACTCAATATGCGCGGTCAGACAAATGTCCCCCTATGGATGAGTGAATCCGGTGAGAACTCCAGCCCCTGGTTCCATGATGCTGTCACCCTGCTTGAGGAAAACAACATCGGCTGGTGCTGGTGGACAACCAAGAAAGTAGATACTATCACCAGTCCCTACTCTGCATCCCGACCAGCCAATTGGGACCTATTGCGTAATTACTGGCAGGGATCGGGACCCAAGCCAAATGCTCAAACATCGATGGCCATTCTCATGGAGTTGGCCGACAACTTGAAAACTGAAAATTGCCGTTTTGATCCTGGTGTCGTCGCATCCTGGTTCAGTCCGAATTTTGACTCCCAAAATTTACCCTTTAAAGAGCACATCATTCCCGGTACGATCCTGACGGCTGACTATGATATTGGCAATCAGGGGATTGCCTATCAGGATGATGTGTATGACAGGTGGTCCGAATATCGACCCTGGAATACAGGCTGGGGATATCGCAATGATGGTGTCGATCTGCAAATTGAGTCCTCTGGGATTCCCAACGTGGGGTGGGCGACTGAGGGTGAATGGATGAAATACACTTTTACGGCCGAATATGGCGGGATCTATGATCTCAGTCTTGAGGTTGCCAGCACATCATATCCGGGGACGATCAGATTTTTTCTCGATGAAGAGGTATTGACCACGATCTCAAATACACCAAATTCTGGTAGCTGGACATCATACATTCCAGTCATTGCTGAAAGTTTGGACATTCCAATGGGTGAGCATGAATTAAAATTACAAATACTGGAAGCAGGTCCCAACTTACGGGCCATGGAGTTTACCCTTGATTCGGCTTATGCATATCCTGAAGTGCCTAATACCTTTACGCTTGAGCAGAACTATCCGAATCCATTTAATGCCGGGACAGCCATTCCTGTCACGACAAACACATCTGAGCCATTAAAGTTGGAGATTGTGGATGTGTTGGGTCGTCTGGTGAATACTTTTGACGTCACCGAGAATAGTACGCCAGAGATCCATTGGGATGGGATTGACAATCATGGAAAATTTGTCCCAGCGGGTGTTTATCTGTATAGAATCCAGCAGGGTGAAGATCAACAAGTCAGAAAAATGACTTTTTTGCCATGATACAATGATTGAGCAGTGGATTTGAATATTGTTGCATTTTAATTCGTGCAAATGAATGTTGAGAAAGTATCGTCTTAGGAATAGGTATGGATCACAAATGAATGAAGGATGTTTAGAATAAGATGAATGTCAGGCATAGAAAAATTACCACCTATTTTGTCGTAGGTACACTTATCGTTCTTCTCCTAACCTTTATTCCGTTCCCACAAGGGAGTTCATTAAATGCGGTAGTTAGTGCTGCTGCAGAATTTCAATTCCTCTCCAATGGAAATGGTGCCTACGCCACAAATCTGAAAGATCTATGGCAGAATCGAACATTACACGGCAGAAGTTTGATACCTGACCGGGGTGGTTTGGTAGTCTACCATGATAATCCTGCTGTTTCACCGGGGAGTGTTGATTCAGGTGATACATTGGGATGGATATATTCTTCAACACTTTCTGACCGGATCATCAGTCTCGAAGGCAATATAAAAACCCTCAAAGCATCCCTTGAATTTGAGCGTTCTGGTAACAAAGCCACGGAGATTGAAGCAGCCAGACAACGGTTAGCCTATGCCCAGACAAGACTTGAGGAACAACAAAAGATTCTGGAACGTTCCAAAAGTCTGCTTGAAAGCACGGTTATTCCACAACAGGAATATGATTTAGAATTACGAAGAGAAAGATTAGACTCAATTCGGGTTTCCATCGCCGAAGCAAATCTGGGGTCGGCTCTCAGTGGTTCCCAGTCAAGAAAATTGGATATCTTTCGATCACAGATCGCCGATGAAGAGCAGAAACTTGCGCTCGCCCGTGATGTCCTCGACCATATGACCATTGTCAGCCCAATTTCAGGTCAGCTTTATTTCCCCTTATCTGAAGACACGCTGCTTACCATAGAACAGGTTGATACGTTGGTGGTTCTATTGCCTGTACAGGGTGAGACCCATAGTGCGGTTGAGTGGACATCCAACGTCACCCTGATTGGATCAGACTTTGAAATGCATATAGCCCTCGAAGATATGTTGATTGATGATCATATCCTCAAGGTCGGGGGAGAACAGTTAATCCTGGTACGGATCCGCATCGATAATTCGGACAAGCTGCTGGTGCCGGGCCAACTGCTGGAAGCCAGAGTAGAATTTAATTCAAAGAGTGTTTTCCAAATGCTTCTGGAAATGATCTAGGATCTGGCTGTGCCAGGACGCCAGGAACATAAGTATGTGATTCCCATGTATGCCATGGATGATATTCGACGTGCCATCGAACCCTATGTCATACCGGATAACCATCGCGCCCTGCAAGTATCAAATATTTACGAGATACGGTCGATTTATTTTGACACTTTTGACCTCAAGGATTACTACGAGAAACATGCTGGTTTGCAGATGCGTAAAAAATTACGTGTCCGTGGCTATAATCAATTACAGGAAGACAGTCAGGTTTTTCTTGAAATTAAATGGAAAAATAACACATTTATCTCAAAGGATCGCACCCCTGTCAAATATAGCGATGTTGCCCAGCTCCTGGCAGGAGGCAGTTTAGAAAAATATTTTCCTTATCGAAAAGACTTCCCCAGAGCCAGGGAAAAGGCCAGTAGTTTTTTGTTTCATTTGAAGCGAAGCTCACGTGTGCCCATGAATTTGGTTACATACTCAAGGGAAGCGTACATTGGAAAGTTCAATCATTCGGATAGGATAACTTTTGACAGCAATATTCGCTCAATGATGTTCCCTGGAATAGATGATCTCTATGAGGAAAAACGGCTGGTAAAATTCCTTGAGCGAGACTTTGTCCTGGAATACAAATCTGAAAGCCCTATGCCGGAATGGTTCAAGCATACCATTCGAAGGTATAACCTTACCAAGCAGGCCTATTCCAAGTATGTGAGAGGCATTGATGCCCACTATCGCCATGTTGGAGATTGCACGAAACGAGAAATTATTTCCATGAGCCATTTCTAGAAAGAGAACACATGCAACTAACAGATCTACAATCACTTATGGACATGAATATTCGCACCGGGGATGTGCTGCTCAATCTTTTTATCGCCTTTTTATGCGGTTTGGTTATTGCCCAGACCTATAAAATGACATTTGGTGGAGCATCCTACTCAAAGAGCATTTCAAATTCTTTGGTTGTTCTGGCCATGATTACCACAGTGGTTATTATTGTCATTGGAAACAACCTGGCAAGAGCATTTGGCCTGGTGGGTGCCATGTCCATCATCAGATTCAGAACGGCTGTAAAAGATCCCATGGATATTGTCTTCATTTTCTTCTCACTTTCAATTGGACTGGCCGCTGGAGTGGGTTTGGCACAGATTGCCATCATTGGAACATTGAGCATTAGTGCAGTGCTTCTCGTTATGAGCAAGGCAGGCTATGGCTCTGGGGGGCGTGATGAAAATCTGCTTCAGTTCGCATTTAGTGGGGATCACAATGGTAATGAGCCGCCTTATTTGAAAACCATTCAGACTTTCTGCCGCTCCTATACCATGATCAACGTGCGCTCTCTCGGGAGCGATAAACAATATGAAATATCCTATTACGTGACCCTCAAGGATGCATCCAAAGGCAACGAATTGGTTAGATCCCTGGCGGAGTTGGAAGACGTAGACAAGATCAATCTATATTCGGATGAATCCCTTTCCCAGTAGACACGGAAGTATAATTGGGAAACAAGATTTGGAGATAAAATGAAATTTATTCATCGTTTTCCACTTGCCCTGATGCTGATGATCGGGATCGTTAGCTGTTTCAGTTGCACGCAAAACAGTTCTGAAGGACCTACTGGAAATACGATCTCATTCACCACACCCCAGGAAGCTGTGCCCTACATGCTCCGTGGAATCAATCTTGGCAATACCCTGGAACCCGAAGAAGAGGGGGGCTGGAACAACGGACCAGCACAGGAGCCCTATTTTGATGCCTACAAGGCCGCTGGTTTTACCTGTGTGAGAGTCCCGGTGAGGTGGGGAAGTCATACATTGGAAACCCCTCCCTATATCATAGACCCAATCTATATGACCCGAGTTGAACAGGTGGTCGACTGGGGTCTGGAGCGCAATCTCTTTATTATTCTCAATGCCCACCATGAGGATTGGTTGAAGCAGGATTACTCAGAAGACAATAAGGCCCGATTTGACAGCATTTGGAGTCAGATCGCCTTTCATTTTAAGGATAAGTCAGAAAGACTTCTGTTTGAAATGATAAATGAGCCCTTTGGAATGACACGAGAACAAGTTGATGATCTTAATGCCCGAATATTACCAATAATTCGTGGGGACAATCCCACTCGAGTTGTGATCTATTCTGGAAATGAATGGTCTGGATTAGAGCAGATGATGGCAGCTGCCATACCTGACGATCCATATTTAATGGCCTATTGGCATGCTTATGATCCCTGGGCATTTGCCGGGGAGGGAAAAGGAACATGGGGCACTGAAGCGGACAGACAGGGGATCGTTTCCATGTTTCAGGAAGCTGCGGACTGGTCGGCAGCGAATCAAATTCCTGTGATAATATCAGAGTTTGGGGCCGTACATGCATGTGACTATAACTCCCGCATGCGTCATTATGGCAGCTATGTGGAAAATGCCATCAAACAAAATATTCCCTTCCAGGTTTGGGATGATGGTGGAAATTTTGGGGTTTACCAACGCGAGGCGGGAACCTGGCCGGAGGTGAAGGATATTCTAATATATGGCCACCCCGATAGCCCTACAGACCTTGATCTCGTGAGCACCTCCCAAACCACTGTCAATCTGAGCTGGCGCATCCGAGGTGACGCCTACGAGGGGATTAGCTTACAAAGACGCGATGGTGAGGCTGATTTTGTGAATATTGCAGAGTTGGCATCGGATCAGA
>CAZVSF010000170.1:0-6930 GCA_964630195.1 uncultured Lentisphaeria bacterium | reverse complement strand
GAGGGTGCTGAATAATGCTCCTGGGTAAAGTCATTGGAACCTTGACTCCAGCAGCAGTCTATGATGGTCTGGAGGGCGTACCCATGCTCATGGTCCAGCCACTGGACAAGCATCAGGTGCCGGAAGGTGAACCCCTGGTGGCCGCTGATCCCACGCGTATGTGCGGACCTGGCGAGCTGGTCTATTATGAAAGCTCCCGTGAAGCCGCTTTGCTTTGTGATCCCTGGTTCGTCCCTGTAGACCATGCTGTCGTTGGTATCGTTGATGACATCCAGATCGATAATTAATCAAGATGATTAGCCACTGATGGAACACAGATTAAACACCGATTGGAAAAAATGACGAACACTGAGTTCAAATATGAGGAAATAACTAAAGCTATTATTGGGGCTTAATTTGAGGTTTGTAATGAGCTTGGGTATGGTTTTCTGGAAAAGGTGTACCAACGTTCTTTGCAGGTAGAATTGAAGATAAATTTAAAGGTGTAATAGTAGGGGATTATAAGGTGGATATTCTCGTTGATAATAACGTTATCGTAGAGCTTAAGGCTTCCAAGGGATACAATAAGCAAGATGAGGCTCAATTGTTAAACGAGTTGAGAGCAAGCGAGGTTGAAGTCGGTTTACTTATAAATTTTGGACGGACTAAAGTTGAATTCAAAAGATTCGTTTATTAGAAAACCAAATCTGTGAATATCCGTGAAAATCTGTGGCTAAAAGGAACTATGTAATGAATCCAAATCACATGAAAAGCTATATATCATGATCCTGGGTAAAGTCTGCGGCACCCTCCACTCCACCATCAATCACGAATTCTATGATGGCAAACGTTTATTGGTCGTAGATAAACTGGATGCCCACCTGAAACCCACAGGCAAGTATCTGATCTGTATTGATAGTGTTGATGCGGGAGTAGGAGAGACTGTCCTCATGCTGGACGAGGGCAATGGTGCTCGACAAATTGTTGGTGATTCCAGCGCACCGCTGCGATCGGTGATTGTTGGTATCGTGGACGAGGTTCACCTCTCCTGATCATTTTCATTAACACCCCATTTAAATGGGGTGTTAACAAGATCCTTCGAAATTCATAAATCAACTTGGTGAAACACCCCTTGTGGTCTATCCTGCGACGACAATAATTAGATGGGACATACAACATGAATGATACAGAGCAAAGAGTTGTGAAAAAGGGTGACAGTATTGAGCTGGAAATCGAAAGTCTGGCATTTGGCGGAAAGGGTGTCGCCAAAGTAGATGGACTCGCCATCTTTGTCGAACGTGTTGTCCCCGGTCAAAAGGTCCTGGCGCGTATCGTGAAAAAGAAGAAAAGTTTTGCCGAAGCATATCCCCTTGAGGTGCTTAGAAAAGCACCCAATGAGATCGAAGCGAAATGTCCCGTCTTTGGAACCTGTGGAGGTTGTCGACTCCAGAATTTAGAGTATGCGGATCAGCTCAATGAAAAGACCAGACAGGTTCGTGATCTGGTCCAGCGCGTCGGCGGCTTCACTGATTTTGAAGTACCACTGGCACTGGCGTCACCGGATGCTTTTCATTATCGCAACAAAATGGAATTTACCTTTACCCCTAACCCCTGGCGCAATCATCCCGATGATGAAGATGAACCGATCGGTCTGGGACAACATATTCCGGGACGCTTCGACAAGATTGTACATATCGAGACCTGCTATCTCCAGAAACCTGTTATGAATGAGATCCTGAATTTTGTTTTTGCATTTGCCCAGGAACATGGCTGGGAAGCCTACAACAACAAAACCCATGCGGGTTGGGCTCGCAATCTGGTGCTGCGTTATGGCGAACATACCGATGAGATCATGGTGAATCTGGTAACCAAGACCTACGAAAAAGCACATATGCAGGTTTTCAAGGAAGCCATCATGTCCCAATTCCCACAGATCACCACGCTGATCAACAGCATTACTGCCAGACTATCGGATGTGGCTGTGGGTGAAAAAGAAGTGTTCCTCCACGGTCCCGGTCACATCAGCGATCGATTGGGTGAGTCTGAATTTGAGATCTCGGCTTCATCCTTCTTCCAGACCAACACCCGCCAGGCTGAAGTCCTTTACGCAGAAGCCTTAAAGGGTGCTGATCTTAAAGGTGGGGAAATCGTTTACGATCTTTATTGTGGAACAGGAACCATCGCTCTTTTCCTGGCCAACAAAGCAAAAAAGGTCTATGGCTTTGAACTCATTGCCAGCTCGGTCAAGAATGCTCGCAGAAATGCCAAAGCCCAGGGGTTTGAAAATGTGGAATTTATCCTGGGAGACCTGAAAGACGTTCTCTCTCAAAATGTCGACCGCATCGAAGCTGCTGACGTGATCGTGGTAGATCCCCCTCGTGCCGGACTACATCAAAATGTCGTGAATGATATCCTGAAAGTGGGTCCCGGGAAGTTGGTCTATGTCTCGTGCAATCCTGCCACCCTGGCTCGGGACTTGAAATTATTTTGTGAGACAGACTATGAACTGGTCAGTGTTCAGCCCGTGGATATGTTTCCCCATACCACCCATATTGAAACGGTAGCCCAGTTAAAACGAATTGGCAAAGATTAGATAAAATTTGGAAAGGTTTAAGAAGTGAAGAATACGAGTGCCCTGCATACTGGAATGCTGGTTTTATTCATGTGTAGCGTCAGCCTCACATTGCACAGTTGCTCTACTCCCCAAAACCAGGTTACCCCACAGGATTACAAGATGCCTGAATACCAGCTCGACTCAAAGGTGAGCTATGCCGATCATATCGTGCCCCTCATGGAAAACAGCTGCACGCCCTGTCATTACCCCGAAAAAGGCAAAAAGAAATTATTGAATACATACGAGGCAACAGTTGAAACCATCGATGATATTATCTACCGTGTTGCCCTGCCAAAGGACAGCAGTGAATTCATGCCCTATAAAAGTAAAAAGCTACCCCTGTCTGCCCATGAGATCCAGTTGTTTAAAAAATGGCGTGACCAGGGCATGTCAAGATAACAACCATACACTTTTGCAAGAAACCTGGAGATCAATCAGATGTCTAAAACCCTGAATGTCATTTTATTACTTTTTGTTATGACCCTGGCTGGTGTTAGCAAAACACCTCGGGGTGTTGAAGATCAAATCGAGGACATCCTGCAGCAACTGACCCTCAATGAAAAAATTGCCTTGACCCATGCACAATCAAAATTCAGCACTCCCGGTGTAGAGCGACTGGGCATTCCAGAGATCTGGATGTCTGACGGTCCCCATGGAGTGCGTGCAGAGATCGCCTGGGATAGTTGGGATCATGCCGGCTGGACCAATGATTCTGTAACAGCTTTTCCAGCACTGACCAGTTTGGCGGCGACTTTTAATCCTGATCTGGCTGGCCAATATGGTAAGGCATTGGGCGAAGAGGCGCGATACCGGAAAAAGGATATTCTTCTGGGTCCTGGCGTCAATATTTATCGGACTCCCCTCAATGGACGTAATTTTGAATATTTGGGTGAAGATCCCTTTTTGGCCGCTACCATGGTGGTTCCCTATATCAAAGGAATTCAATCAAACGGCGTCTCTGCCTGCCTGAAGCATTTTGCGCTGAACAATCAGGAAAAATGGCGGGGTCACATCAATGTGGAAGTGAGCGATCGTGCTCTGCATGAGATATATCTCCCAGCCTATAAAGCTGCCGTGCAACAAGCTGGGGTCTGGTCAGTCATGGGAGCTTATAACAAGTTCCGGGGTCAGCATACCACCCATCATGAACTTCTTATCAATAAAATTCTCAAGAGCGACTGGAACTTTGATGGCGTTGTTATCTCGGATTGGGGTTCCGCCCACGACACAAAAGAAGCCGCACTGTACGGTCTTGATATTGAAATGGGCACGGGGACAAATGGTCTGACCACCTCAACTGAAAATGTCTTCGATCAATATTATTTGGCCCGGCCATTTCGTGAAATGATTCTTAATGGTGAAATAGAAGCGTCGGTGCTGGATGACAAGGTGCGTCGGATCCTCCGGCTGATGTTTCGCACGAACATGCGTGTTGATCGACCCCGCGGCAGACTGAACACGCCTGAACATCTGGAGGTAGCACGCAAAGTCGCCGGTGAAGGAATTGTTCTGCTCAAGAATGACCGATCCTTTTTTCCGATCGACCCGGACAAGAAAATGACCATCGCAGTCATTGGTGAAAATGCCACCCGCGCCATGGGACCTGGTGGAGGTTCTTCAGAATTAAAACCACGTCACGAAATCTCACCTCTCCTGGGTCTACAGGAACGATTCACTAAGGCTACCATACTCCATTCCCTGGGTTATGCATCCGGCCCTCCAGCCTATGGCAGGGTCATTCCTTCCGACCTGGATGCCGACTCCCTGCAAAAAGCTGCTCTAAAAATTGCAGCCAAAGCTGATATTGTCCTCTTTTTTGGGGGCTTGAATAAAAATCATGGCCAGGACTGTGAAGGTGGTGATCGTGAGGATATGACCCTGGATTTTGGGCAAGATGAGCTCATCAAAGGATTGATCAAAGCCAACAAGAATACAGCTGTTATCCTTCTCAGTGGGAATGCTGTTGAAATGCCCTGGTTAGCAGAGGTAAAGGGTTTGATCCAGGCCTGGTATCTGGGCAGTGAAGCAGGTCATGCCATCGCGGATGTTATCAGCGGAGATGTGAACCCCTCTGGCAAATTGCCCTTCTCATTCCCGGTAAAGCTGACTGACAATGCGGCTCACGCTTTTGGGGAGTTGTCATACCCCGGAGACGGAACAGACCAATATTACAAAGAAGATATTCTGGTAGGCTACCGCTGGCACGACACCCAGCATATCAAGCCGCTCTTTGCTTTCGGGTATGGCCTGTCCTACACCTCTTTTAAGCTTTCAAAGATAACGACGGATAAAGAGAGCTATGGCCGGAATGAGAACATAAAGATCTCATGTAAAGTCTCCAACAAGGGCAAAGTGGCTGGTTCTGAAGTTGTCCAGGTCTATGTGGGAAAGGCCAATTCTAGCGTCAAGCGGGCTGTCAAAGAATTGAAGGCCTTCAAGAAGATTCATTTGGAAAAGAGAAAGTCTGAACGGATTGAATTGTCGATTGATGTAGAAGATCTGGCCTTTTATGATGAAGCGATCTCTGACTGGAATCTGGAAAAAGGTGATTATCTGATCTATGTGGGGACGGCCTCCAACCAGATTGCTGAGACTCTGAAGATCAGAATAAATTAAGTCGCTGCAACTCACAACAAGGAGCGGAAGACCATGAAAGGGCAATATGCGTATCGGATACTTTTCGGGCTCTCATGCTTAGCCTCACTGATCATACTGGCCTGTACAGCCACTGAAGAGAACTTAAAAACCGAAGGTGTGACGGAATCCAGCTCAATTCTTGAGAGTTACAAACCACAGACCACAGATCGAATCATTTCCAGAACTGACTATCTGGACAAATTGCAAGGTTTTTGGTTGGGAGAATGTATTGCAAACTGGACCGGTCTCATTACCGAAATGGACAAAATTGGGAGCATTGGAGAGTTTGATACCGGCCCCTTCTACACGCGAGAGGATTGGGGAAAGCCCGACCAACCAAACATCTGGAGCCAGGGAAAACCCAGCGACATTTCTCCTGTAATTGATTTTGTTTTCAGAGAAGAGAATGAAGTGTGGGGTGCTGATGATGATACCGACATCGAGTATATGTATCAACATCTCATGTCTACCTATCAGACCAGCATATTAACAGGTCAACAGATTCAGGAGGGCTGGCTAAAACATATTCGCGCTGAAGAGGAGAACTACCTGTGGGTATCCAATCAGCAGGCCTTTGATTTAATGCGTGAAGGCGTTCTCCCTCCTGAGACCAGTGATCCAGAGCGTAACCCCTATTTTGAAATGATCGATGCTCAACTGACCACGGAAATATTTGGCTTGTTCGCTCCGGCGCGACCTGATATTGCCATAAAGATGGCCCACCTTCCCATCCGGGTTACGGCGAGACAAAACGCTGCCTGGATTTCTGAATTCTATGTCAGGATGTATTCATTGGCATCTCTGGTTGATGAGAATTTGTCCATGAAAGAGCAGGTCATCTGGATGGCTGATGAGGCAAGTAAATCCATACCACGGGACTCATATACATCAGGTATGTATGATTATGTCTTGAGTAAATATGAATCTGGGATTCCCTGGGAGGCGACACGAGACTCCATCTATGTGAGATATCAAGTAGAGGAAATGGATGGTTATGATATCACATCTCAAAACATATACTGCAATGGGTGTTTTGCAGCTGGGATAAATTTTGCATCCAGTTTGGTTAGCTTATTCTATGGTGAGGGCGATATCAAAGAAACCATTAAAATTGGTGTGCTCACAGGTTGGGACGCGGACAATCCGACGGCAACGTGGGGTGGTTTACTTGGCTTTATGCAGGGCAGAAAAGCTGTAGAAAGCGCTTTTGGTAAAAAACTTTCGTCTCAGTTCAATATCCACCGCACCAGACAAGGCTTTCCGAATAATGGTCTGGATTCATTTGAAAATATGGCACGAACGGGGGTCGCCATCGTTGATCGAGTGGTTCAGGAGGAAATGGGTGGTAGCGTTAATCTTCAAGATGGTGTTTGGTATATACCACAACCATAACTCCCGCTGGGATGTTAAGCCTGCCAATCCAGTTGAAGCCAATTAGTGCAATTAGCGTAATTCGCGGTTACCAAAAGGTCTTGCCACACAAACCCCCAACCCCTCTGCGCCCTTTGCGCTCTCTGCGGTTAAAAAAATCCAGAGCCATAGCATAAGAAACCAATCCGTGTTCATCTGTGGCTTAAATCAGCATTAGCTCAAAAACTGGAACCGCTATGCTTCGAGAGCCTCAGCAAGACCCACATGAATGAATCATAAAACCAACGGAACCCATCAAACTCATTAACTCACAATAAAAAACCATTAGC
>CAZVSF010000169.1:3874-7021 GCA_964630195.1 uncultured Lentisphaeria bacterium | reverse complement strand
CTCCACCATCCACTGCCATTGATGAAATTTTTGCTCCCAGCTCTTTTTCCATGGTCTGAATTACGTCATAGGTCTGATAAGCCATGGCCTCAAGGCTGGCTCGAATGATATGATTTTTATTCGAACCTCGCGTGAGCCCTGTGAGCAAACCCCGGGCATCCATATCCCAATGAGGTGCACCGAGACCAGCAAAAGCCGGTACAAGATAGACACCATCATTGTCCGCTACCGATAGAGCAGCCGCTTCACTCTCATCGGCAGTATTGATGAGGCTAAGTTCATCCCTGAGCCATTGGATGGCTGCACCAGCAATAAAAATTGATCCTTCCAGGGCATAACAGGGTTTGCCATCTGGGTCTGCGGCCAGGGTGGTGATCAAACCATGCTTTGAATTGATGGCTTCAGTGCCTGTATTCATCATGATAAAGCAGCCTGTTCCATAGGTGTTTTTAGTTTCCCCCTTTTGGAAGCATTGCTGCCCAAAAAGAGAGGCTTGCTGGTCTCCAGCTACACCTCTTATGGGAATCCCATTTAACTCAGAAAGTGAAGTGACCTCACCATAGTCATCTGATGAATTGCGGACCTCAGGCAGTATATCAATTGGTACTTTCAGGAGTTCACACAGCTCTGGGTCCCAATGCCTGTCATGAATATTGAAAAGCATTGTGCGGGAAGCATTGGAATGATCTGTTGCATGAACACTTCCACCTGTGAGTTTCCAGATAAGCCAGGTATCTATGGTGCCAAATTTTAATTGTTGGTCAGTCTGAATGGAGGCATGGTCCAAAATCCACTGGGCTTTGCTCCCACTAAAGTAGGCATCCAGAGGTAGACCTGTTTTCTCCTTGATCAATTCTCCATGGGGTGTCAGGGCTTCACATATTGAAGCCGTTCGACGGCATTGCCAGACGATGGCGTTATATACAGGTTTCCCCGAGATTGCATCCCAAATGATGGTGGTCTCTCTTTGGTTTGTGATACCGATGGCCTCGATAGTCTCCGTTCGAGAGGCACAGATTTCACCAACACATTTTACGACCGTTTCCCATATCTCTTCAGGGTCATGTTCAACCCAGCCCCGTTGCGGGTAGTGTTGTTGAAATTCATGATAGGTTTTTGCAAGAATTTGTCCTTCAGAACCTACCAGGATCACTGTGGTACCGGTAGTGCCCTGGTCTATTGAGAGAATGGCCATTTATATATGAGCATTCAGCCAGTTGATGATGTCGGCTTTCACCTGATCCCGCTCAGGCTCGTTGAGGATTTCGTGAAACAATCCATCATAAATTTTGAGAGTCTTGTCATTTGACGAAACCTTCTCATCAAGCATTTTACTGCCACTCACATCAGCCAATTTATCTTCTGAACCGTGCAAAATTAGTAATGGCAAATCAATAGCCCCGGCATTTGCCTGAATAACCCGCGTCGTATTGAGCATTTCAGCACCAGTTCGCGCGAGAACACCACCCCTGTAATTAAGCGGATCATCGTCATAAGCTTTCACCACAGCTGGATCCTTTGAAATGGAAGCGCTGTCTAATTTTACGACAGGCAGCTTTGGGAGTATGGCGCTGATAATACCTGAAATCTTTTGCAGGAAGGGTGATATATCATCACTGATCTTTACGGACGGTGCGCTCAAAATTGCGCCTGCTACAGCTGGTTTTCTTTCAATGAGAAACCGGGCTACAATGGCTCCTCCCATGCTATGACCCAATAAGAAAAGCGGCAGATCACGATAAGTCTCCTGAACACGATCAAGGACCGCCTGCAGATCATTCAAATAGTCTTGGAAGGAGTTAATATAGGTTCGCTTCCCTGAAGATTTTCCATGTCCTCTTAAATCAAAACCAACCACCAGATATCCCGCTTCCACCAGCGATTGGGCAACATGGGCATAGCGGCTTGAATGCTCTGCAATTCCATGGGTGATCAAAACCACCCCTCTGGCATCTTTACAAGGCCAGGTTTGCTCAAAAAGCTCAAAATTGTCGTTATTCGAAAAAGTTGTTTCGGATGGAATGGCCAAGACAGTCATTATTTCCCCTTGCACCCGCAGGTTGTGGTTTAGTTGAGATTTATTTTCTATTTATGGTACCGCAAAAACTAAACGAACAGAAGATGAAAAATAATTAAAAAATGTTTGAGAACAGCGGTCCGTGCTTTTGAACCGATATCAACGAATATCAGGGATGAATTACACCTGTAGCATTGCCGCGGCGATCAGTTGAAAATATCCTGGAGACTGTTAACCGTGAGATCGTCCAGCGCTAATCGACGTATTCCTCGAATGGCGGTTTTTGCACCCGAAAGGGTTGTGATAACAGGAATTTTATGCCTTATACAGGACCTTCCGATAGAGTACTCGTCTTCTCTGGCAGCTGCACCCATGGGGGTGTTGATCACCAGATGAATATCACCATTTTTGATGTGATCCACAACGTGGGGGCGACCCTCATTCACCTTATGAATAGCCTGGATGATCAGCCCATTCTCCCTTAATACTTCAGCTGTCCCCTGTGTCGCCATGATCTGAAAACCCATTTCCTGGAAATCACGGGCGATATCGATGGTATTCTGTTTGTCGTGATCATTCACGGAGATAAATATGGTACCTCGGGTTGGCAGAAGATTGCCTGCGCCGGTTTCAGCTTTGGCAAATGCTGCACCCAGTCGGGTGTCTAGACCGATCACTTCACCTGTAGATTTCATCTCCGGTGAAAGAAACACATTTTGACGGGGAAATTTGTTAAAGGGGAATACCGGTTTTTTTACTGCGATCAGCGCGTGTTTCGCACGCTCTATGTTGAGATCAATAAGCTTTTTTCCCGCTGCCAGTTGGGCAGCATATCTGGCCATGGGGATGTCAGTAACCTTACTCACAAAAGGCACAGTCCTGCTGGCACGTGGATTGACTTCCAACACATAAACGATTCCAGCTTTCATGGCAAATTGGATATTGATCAATCCGATTGTTTTTAGGGATAATGCCAGACTCCGCGTATATGTCTCAATCCGCTTGCGATGATTGGGCAGGAGTTGATAGGGAGGAATCACACAAGCTGAATCACCTGAATGAATTCCAGCTTCCTCAATATGCTGCAGGATCCCACCAATATAGACGTCTTCTCCATCACAAAGCGCATC
>CAZVSF010000169.1:0-3774 GCA_964630195.1 uncultured Lentisphaeria bacterium | reverse complement strand
GGTCCCAATGATCTTTACGCCAGCTTTCTGGAGACGATTTGCAATATTTAGGGGGGTTTGACCGCCAAATTGCACCAATACACCATCAGGTTGTTCCAGATCAATGATGTTCATGACATTTTCAAAGGTGAGGGGCTCAAAGTACAGACGATCAGAGATATCAAAATCCGTAGAAACAGTTTCTGGATTGCAGTTTACCATAATGGTCTTATAACCAAGTTCATTCAGCCCAAAGACGGCTTGAACACAACAATAATCAAACTCCAGCCCCTGACCGATCCGATTGGGTCCTCCCCCCAGAATCATCACCTTTTTACCTGATAGGGGTGTTACCTCATTTTCAGTTTCGTAACTGGAATAGACATAGGATGTTCTGGCTGGAAACTCAGCCGCACAGGTATCAACTTCTTTATAGGTTGGGAGTATTCCCTGGTCAATTCTGAAAGCTCTGATCTCGGATTCTTCCATATTCAACCTTCGGCCCAGTTGAACATCTGAGTATCCCCGTTGCTTGAATGCGCGGATATCATCCCGCTCCAACCTGGGAGCAGGATCAAGGGCTAATTCCTGGATTTGATGTAGAAACCAGGGATCTATTTGAGTGATCTGATGCAACGTCTCAATCTCTACACCATCTTGAAAAGCTTTCCAGATCTTCAATAATCGAAAAGCAGTGGCGAAGCGCATTTTCTTCAGGTCCAGGTCCCGACCCACTACCTTTTTTGGCTCAAGACCTACCAGGCCAACTTCAAGCGAACGAAACGCTTTTTGGAGGCTCTCTTTGAAAGTACGTCCAATGGCCATGACTTCCCCGACGGATTGCATTTGTACGCCTAAAATTCCATCGGCTGTAGGGAATTTTTCAAAATCAAAACGTGGTACTTTGGTTACGATATAGTCGATACTTGGTTCAAATGCTGCCAGTGTTTTACCGGTAATTTCATTGGGAAGTTCATCCAGCAGATAGCCCACTGCCAATTTTGCAGCTATTTTTGCGATGGGGAAACCGGTCGCCTTTGAAGCCAGAGCGGAGGAGCGACTGACCCTTGGATTCATCTCGATCACGATCATGCGTCCATTCACGGGATCTACCGCAAATTGGACATTTGAACCACCTGTTTCCACGCCTATCGCACGCAAACACTCGATGGACCAGTTACGCATTTTCTGATATTCTTTGTCAGTCAGCGTGAGTGCGGGTGCTACTGTGACGGAGTCACCTGTATGCACGCCCATGGGATCGATATTTTCAATGGAGCAGATGATAATGGCGTTGTCATTCTTGTCTCGAACCACTTCCATTTCAAATTCTTTCCAACCCAGTAATGATTCTTCGATCAATATTTCACCGATTGGACTGGCAGACAGACCCTTGTCCACCAGGTCACGAAATTCCTCATGATTGTAGGCTGTTGCACCACCGGTTCCACCCATGGTAAAAGAGGGTCGTATGATGGCCGGAAACCCTGTGTTTTTTACGATCTCAAGGGCAGAGTCAACGCTATGGGCAAAACCACCACGGGCAGTATCTATCCCCACGCTGTCCATGACAGCTTTAAATTTTTCTCTATCTTCAGCTTTATTGATGGCTTCCACATCTGCGCCAATGAGTTGGACACCATTTTTTTTAAGTATGCCCAGCTCATCAAGTTTGATGGCCAGATCCAGTGCAGTTTGCCCACCGACAGTTGGCAGGATCGCATCCGGTCTCTCTTTTTCAATGATTGCGGTAACGATGGGAGGTGTCAGGGGCTCAAGATAGGTTGCATCGGCAAGCTCTCTATCGGTCATGATGGTGGCAGGATTAGAGTTTACCAGAATGATACGATAGCCTTCTTCCCTTAGAGCGCGACAGGCTTGTGTCCCCGAATAATCAAACTCGCAGGCCTGGCCAATGACAATGGGACCTGCTCCCAGTATGAGGATAGATTTAATATCAGTTCTTTTTGGCATGGCGATCCATCATAGCGATAAATTCTTTAAACAAATACCGGGAGTCGTGGGGTCCCGGGCTGGCTTCCGGGTGATACTGCACTGAGAATGCCGGGAGATCCGTACAACGAACGCCTTCGAGGGTATCATCATTTAAATTTACATGAGTGACTTCCAGATTATCGGGAAGGCTGGTTGGGTCCACAGCAAATCCATGGTTCTGACTGGTTATCTCAACCTTGCCGTTCAGCTGATTTCTTACGGGATGGTTAGCACCACGATGTCCAAATTTCAATTTGTATGTTTGAGCTCCCAGAGCCAGTGACAGGATCTGGTGTCCAAGACAGATGCCAAAAACCGGCTTCTTTTCCAGGAGGCCTCTGGTGGTCTTGATCGCATAATCTACGGGTTCTGGATCTCCTGGCCCGTTGGAGAGAAAAACGCCATCCGGTTCCAGAGCAAGTATCTGCTCAGCGCTGGATGTGGCAGGAACGATGATCACTTCACACCCGCTCTCTGAGAGTTGGCGAACAATATTGTACTTGATGCCTAGATCTAAGGCCACGACCCGATAAGGTTTTGTGGAACCATCGCTGGCCCAGGTCCAGGTCTCCTGGCAGCTCACTGACTTGACCAGATCCTGACCTGTCATATCGGGGACTTGATCTAGTTTACGCTGGAGCGAATCCAGATCAAGATCATCACTGCTGATGATACAATTCATGGCACCCTCGCTGCGAATGATGCGTGTCAGGGATCTTGTATCAATACCCTGGATTCCAACCACATCTGATTCGCTCAAATAGTCGTGCAGACTTTGAGTTGCTCGATAATTTGAATGGATGGGACTGGCTTCTCGTACGATAAAACCACTGGCCTGGATTTTATCGCTCTCAATATCTTCGGGGTTGACACCATAATTACCGATCTGTGGGGCCGTCATGGTGATGACCTGACCGCAGTAGGAGGGGTCAGTCAGAATTTCCTGATACCCGGTCATACTGGTGTTAAAACAGACTTCGCCACCGGTGGTACCGATAGCGCCCAAAGAGAATCCTTTAAAGTGGTGTCCGTTTTCCAGTAAGAGGATGGCGGGCTTTTTCATTAAAGCTTAATCTCACTTTTTATCCTCGTTCTGCAACCCCAAAAACGATGATTTTGAAGATTTACACAAATAATCTCAGAAATATCTTCTGCTAGCCTTAACTCTTGAGGTTGAGAGAATTTTAAAATCACTGGTCGATTTGGGCTCAAGCATTATTATTAGCGCATCTAATGGGTAACTGTGAAGGCGTTTATGCAAATTTATCTAGAGACCAATCGATTTATTCTCCGAGAATTTTCTGATGAAGATGTGGATAACCTGGTTGATCTGGATTCGGATCCTGAAGTAACCAGATATATCAATGGGGGTAAACCCACACCTCGGGAGTACATCGTGGAAAAAGTAATGCCCAGGATAAAGAAGTATTACCAGGAGCTTGACAATCAAGGGATATGGGCTGCCATTGATAATGAGAGCAGTGCCTTCATGGGCTGGTTTCATTTGCGACCCAATCGAGAGGATATAACAGAAACAGAGCTGGGATATCGACTAAAACGGAAATTCTGGGGGCGGGGTATTGCCACCGAAGGGTCAATTGCTTTGGTAAAGAAGGGTTTTGAGGAGTTAGGGGGTGAAGTCATCGTGGCCATTGCAGACCCTGACAATGGAGCCTCCCGGCGTGTCATGGAGAAAGCGGGATTGAGTTTTGAGAAGGAAATGTCTGAGCCAGACGGATTTATCGTTGTCAAATATCGCCTTGATAGAAAAACATATTTTGAGAAGCTCAAAGATTGATA
>CAZVSF010000168.1:0-7062 GCA_964630195.1 uncultured Lentisphaeria bacterium | reverse complement strand
GGGACTGCTGAAAAATTTGGCGTGGAAGGTATCCCAAGTCTGTTTATAATAGGACCACAAGGAAAAATCCGTTATAAGATCGTGGGATTTGACCCAGACAAGGACTTTGTCAGCGAGATGACATGGCGCTTGGAGAGTCTGCTAAACTAGCATAAGTAGTGAGGAGATTTTGAAGATGAGAAAGATCTTTGTATTGTTATGTGTTTTCGGTTTGAGTATTAATCTGCTTGTCGCCGAGGAAGGAAAATCGGGCTGGAGTTGGGGAGGGGTTCCGGCGGTTGCCTACAACTCGGACAATGGATTCACCTACGGGATCATTGTTCAGCCATTTCACTATGGTGATGGTTCCCTGTATCCAGATTATCTCTTTTCAATCTACACTGAACTCTCACGCACCACCAAGGGCGGGGGGATCAACACAGTTTTCTTCGATTCCAAATATCTCATGCCCGCGGATATTCGGATTACCAGCGAATTGAGTTTCTTGACGGAGCAATTACTGCCCTTTTATGGCTTCAATGGAGTTGAGTCTAACTATAATGAGCTCTTTGAGCAACAATTCCTGGATGATGATGAGACCGAAGATAATCCAAGCTATTTAACGAGGGCGTATTATCGACATGCTCGGGAGCAGTTTCGATTTACTGCTGACTTTCAAAAGCAAATTCTCCATCCGAGTATTAGGGGAATAGCCGGGTTGGGTTTTTTAAATACAAGTATATCAAGCATCGATTTGGAAAACCTGAATGATGGTCAGGATGACGCTGACAAGCTTCCTGATGTCCCCGGTCTTTATGATCGTTACGTGACGGATGGTATTATCCCTGCTGATGAAGCGGATGGCGGAACTACAAATTATATCAAAGTTGGATTGGTGTATGATACTCGTGATCAAGAGGCCAACCCTATGAGTGGAATGTGGACTGAAGCACTATTCCTGACAGCTCCCGAATTCCTGGGCACTGAAACACCTTACTCTCAATTGACACTCACTCATCGTCAATATTTTACAATCATGCCAAAAGATTTATCTTTTGCATATCGAGTAGGTTACCAGGGTGCCCTGGGTGATCAGCCTGCCTTCTACATGCTCCCTTATCTGCAGAGCAGTTACAAATTGCAGGAAGGGTTGGGTGGCTCAAAATCATTGCGTGGAATCTTGAAAAACAGGATTGTAGGTAAATCAACTTACTTTGCCAATCTGGAATTACGCTGGAAGTTCTTCCGCACAGTTGTAGGTGGCCAGAATCTGTATCTTGCCTTCAATGGGTTTACGGATATTGGTCAAGTCCTTGGACGTTACGAATACGATATCCCAGGATATTATTCTCACGATCCTGAAAAGGAAGATGTCATGCATATAGCTTATGGGGGTGGTTTGAGAATTGCACTCAATGAGAACTTTATCATCGCCGTGGATTATGGTATGGCCAAAGATGAACAAGACGGTAATTCTGGACTATATATTGGATTGGGTTACTTGTACTAAATTAAGTCAATAATTGTCCAAATCATTATAGGCGTAGTGGTGACACTGCGCCTTTTTTTATGAAGTGATGGATTTGGAATCAGATTCCCTTTTGGAATACAAACCTTCCTATTAGCTTATCCCCGAACACCTCAACATTTTTTGAATAGAATCTGGATATTTAAGTGCGGGTATTGGATCAGCTCTTATAGTGATGCCTATCCCATTTACATAACTCAAATATGGGAGAGAAACATGATCAAATTCAGTAAACAACAGCTCAAGATTCCACAGATGAGCAAACCGGTTTATCTGGTAACGGGGGGCATGTCAAAATTCGATAGAGCCATACCAGAGAAACGGACCGAAGAGCTGGTGATTGATGCCTTTCTGGAGGCAGCCGAATTTATCAAGAAATCCCCTGAAGAATTGAAACAGTATATCCATAGCTGCTACTACGGTCACTTTGCTGATCACTTTGGGGATCAACTTCTGGGCGAAGCTGTTATTCATGATCGACTGGGTCTGGATCCACTCGGCAATGTCGGAGTGAAAACCGGCGGCGCAACTGGCGGATCCACCATCTGGGAAGCCTACAAAGCAGTTGCTTCAGGGTATTCCGATACCGTTCTGGCCATGGGCTGGGAACGTATGGATGAGGTCCCCACCGATGAAGGCAATCATTACATCGCTTCAGCGGCTGACAAGGACTGGGAAACTCCCATGGGGCATATCTATACTGGATATTATGCCGTCATGGCCCAAAAATACTGGCAAGTATTTGGCAAGGAGGAGCAATCATTTCGAAGAACTCTGGCCGAGATCGCAGTGAAGAACAAGGGCTATGCCCGTATGAATCCCCATGCCCAAAGTCCTATGAAAATAACAGTGGAGGATGTCCTTAATTCTCCTATCGTTGCTCACCCCTTACGAGCCCTGGATTGTTGTCTCATGAGTGTTGGTGCATCTTGTGTAATTCTGGCTGATGAAAAAACAGCTTACGAACTTACTGACAATCCGCTCCTTTTGTATTCATCAGCTGGTTCTCATAGTCTGCGGGTTGCCGACCGGAGAGATATGGATATTCCATTGCTACCAAACGAAACGCCTGATCAATACAAGGATTTGGGGGTTCGTTTTCCCGGTGGTGACCGTTATCCGGGTTTTACTGGCTTCCTGGCTGCCCGAATGGCGGCCTACTATGCCTACGGCATGGCCGGGATCGTAGATCCCACCGAGGATCTTGATCTGGTTGAATTGCATGATGCTTTTACAATTAGTGACATTCAGACTTATGAGGATATCGGAATCCGCCCCTATGGTGAAGGACGCACATATGTTGAGTCGGGAGATTGTTATCATACGAATCCCTTCACAGGCCAACCTGGGAAGTTGCCAGCCAACCTTTCCGGTGGTCTTATTGGCAATATGCACGCCGTGGGTGCAACTGGTATCATGCAGGTGGTTGAAGTTGCCCAGCACATTTGGGGTCGTTGGGCTGAAATGCATACTGATGAAGCAAAATGGAAACGATTCAACCGCACCAAACCTGATGACTGGATTGATCTGCAGGTGAAAGGCGCAAAACGAGGATTGGCAATTAGCCATGCGGGAGTTGGTTCGCACGTTACAGCCACTGTCCTTGTCCATCCAGATCATCAATTGAAAAGGAGGGGCTAAGATGACTACTCAAGATAGAGGCACGGTAAAGGTTGAGAATGGTCGCTATCGTGTAAAAGGCAATTTTCACTACATCTATCCCAATGATCCTATCCGTGATGAAAACGGGAAGTTGTTGGGTGTAACCAATCCCAGAGATGTCACGCATATCCACTCCTATGGAGGAGAAGCTCCCTTTTTTGAAAATCTGAGCAAAGCCAGACTTCTTGGGACAAAATGCGCCAACCCCAAATGCGAGACGTGTGGCACTATCTACATCCCTTACCGAATTCATTGTCCAGATTGTCTCATGCGGAATGAAGAAATCGACCTCACTGAACTGGCCAGGAAAGGTGCCAGGGTCCATACCTTTATGATCACAGAGCGGACTGGAGCTTTTAATACACTGGAAAAACCAATCCGCTTTGTCAATGTTGAGTTTGAAGGCATTTCCACCATTCTTATGGGATATCTTTCTGTGGGTGAACCAAAGATCGGAATGAAGGTTGTCCCGATCTTCCAAACCAGTAAGCCGACTTATACTATCATGGATCTTTCGTGGGTGCCTGCTGGAATCAGCGAGGCTGAGTTGCCTGAGGGCTTCAGCTTCTAACTCGAACCCCATCAGAACTTTTATCTGCCTGCGCAAACCTACAGCGTAGGGTTGCGTAAAGAAGACCCAGTGCCTGCACGGGGATGAATGCAGGCAGGATGCTTCCGCGGATGTCGCAGTTTACACCGGAGCGGACGTGTCCGCCGAAGTTAAAAACGTAGGCAGATAACCGAGGCGGAGCCTAATCGCGCCCGACATCCTGAGGTGTCACACTGAGCCTGTTCGCCCCGCTAAGCGGTGGTCGAAGTGCTCTCGAAGGAAGTGGCGAGAAAGGCCAGGACTAGTCATGGAGCGGGGACCACGGGTTGACCCGTGGGGAGCTCCATCCTCTGAGGAGTCGAAAAAGATCAACCCTCCAGGCTGGACTTCAACTGCCAGCATGATTTTTTTGTATCATCCGTATTGCTCATCCTCCTCATCACAAATTAATTTATTACTTCCACAACGATTCAATTGCTTTTACTTGGTATGGAAACTGTTTGCCCTAATTTTGCGCCGATGAAATCTTTGAGTAGGAGATGAGAATTTGAATCAATTTGTTGAGTGGTGGCAACATCTGCCATCTCATATGGATCCAGTTATTTTTCACATTGGGAACTTCCCGTTGCGCTGGTATGGCATGATGTATATCGCAGCCTTCGCCACGGCTTACCTTCTGGCAAAATATCGCATCAAAGACGAGAAATTACCATATAGTCAGGACTTCGTGGCAGATGCCATTATGTATGCCATTGTTGGTGTGATTCTGGGTGGGCGCCTCGGCTATGTCCTGTTTTATGGCTTTGAAGATCTCCTCCTTGATCCCTTTCGTATCATTTCACCCGTTGCAAAGATCAATGGACACTGGACATTTACCGGTATTTCGGGGATGTCCTATCATGGGGGTGGAATAGGTGTTACTCTGGCATTGTGGCTCTATGCCCGCAAACACAAGGTCAAGTACTTTGCACTGACAGATCTGATCATGTCCGGCGTTCCGCTTGGATATACTTTTGGTCGCCTCGGAAACTTTATCAATGGTGAACTCTATGGTCGTGTCACGGATAGTTGGATCGGCATGTATTTCCCTCATGCCCGCGATGGCTTGCTCAGACACCCATCTCAGTTGTATGAAGCACTGTTTGAAGGCGTAGCATCGTTCCTGATTGTCTGGTCCTTCAGGAAGAAATCACCCTTTGATGGATTTCTATCCGGGCTGTTCTTGTTTAGCTACGGATTTGCACGCTTTTTTATTGAATTCTTCAGACAACCCGATGCCCACCTTGGCTTTGTCTTTCTGAATGCCTTTAGTATGGGGCAGGTCCTCTGTTTTGCTATGATGTTATCCGGTCTTTTGGTCTGGTATCTGGGATATACCCAGCATAAAAAATCGGCAGAAATCCCCAAGTGATTTTACTGGTCCTTGCCATTGGGGCTTTGTTGCTTGGCCCCCTTCTGGCAAAAATCTTTGAGCAGCAACCAGGGATCAATCGATTCCTTGATGGATTTATTCTGGTCTCCATTGGAGGCATTGCTGTCATTCATCTCTTGCCTGAAGCTGTCGTTGAAATAGGGGGGATGGCGCTTCTTATGGTCATCCTGGGGGCTCTACTGCCTTATTTCGCTGAGCGAGCATTCCATAATTACGAGCGGGCCACCCACAGTGGCGTTTTGGTGCTGGCATTTAGTGGTATCCTGGTCCACACCTTGCTGGATGGAATAGCTGTATCGCAATCCTCATTACATCATGGCTCGGGACAAGCCCTGGCCTATGCTGTCATATTGCATCGTCTACCGGTCGGATTACTTATTTGGTGGGCTTTGAAACCCCTGAGCAATATAAAAGTAATTATCGGCGTTCTGCTGTTGATGAGTTTGACGACGGCTGCCGGATTCGGGTTGGGTGGATCGGATTTCACGGGAGTTCAGTCCAGCTTCATTACCTATTTTCAAGCCCTGGTCACAGGATCTCTGCTTCATGTATTATTTCACCGACATATCCACAAAAAGGGTGCTGAAGAATCAACGGAAGCACATGTTCATTCCCATTCAGAAAGTTCTGTGCCAGCCGCCCTGGGTGCGTTGGCCGGGGCAGGCCTTCTTTATTTACTCCCACTTGGCGTTGAGTTGCCGCACGCACATTCGGTAAGCTCAACGGCTCATCTGACCCTGGCACTCTTTTTTGAAAGTGCTCCTGCACTTTTGCTGGGCTTTGTGATCGCCTCAAGCATCCAGAATTTCATTCCCGAGGCCAGCATGAACTGGCTTCATTCAAAGAGCAGATCCATCAGAGTCGGGAAGGGTATGCTGTTTGGGCTTCCATTGCCCATTTGTTCCTGCGGGGTTGTGCCCCTTTACCACAGCCTCATGCGCCGCGGTGTTTCTGTTGGGGCAGGCATGGCGTTTTTAATAGCCACTCCTGAATTAGGAATTGACGCCATCATGATCTCAGTGCCACTCCTTGGTTGGAAAATGACGGTTGTGAGATTGGTGGCCGCCGGGTTGATAGCCTGGTCAACAGGTTATATCATGGATCTGCTCGTACCCATCAAAGAGAACAACAGTATCCCTCTGGTCGAGACCTCGAAGATTTCTCCAGAACTGAATCCCTGGAAGCGTTTTTGGTCGACTTTAAATAAGGAAATGATCGACCACCTGGGACCCTGGGTACTCCTGGGACTCATCATTGCTGCTATCACCGATCCCTTCCTGGGGGAAATCGATTGGAGCTCAATCCCATATGGGGTCGATATACTGATCATGGCGATTATTGGTATGCCGCTGTATGTTTGTGCCACTGGTGCAACACCCATTGCAGCCGTTATGCTTATGAATGGGGTCTCGGCAGGGGCTGTGCTCGCCTTCCTCATTACAGGTCCGGCAACAAATGTCACGACCCTGGGTGTGATGAAAAAACTGCATGGAACCCGGGTTGCCACCATTTTCCCTCTGGTTATAATAGGTCTCACTATCGTCGTTGGTTTTGGAGTGAATGCGCTTCTGGGACAAGGTGCTCATTTTGGATCTGGTACTCACATCAGTGATGATCATTCATGGTTAAATCTTTTGGCCGGAAGTATCTTGTTACTGCTTTTTGGAGGGTCATTGTTCAGAATTGGTCCGAGGGGAATGTTGGAAAATCTTTACGAAGGTTTGGGCGATTCTGAGGAGGAAGACGATTGTTGCGATAATTGTCACGATTAAAGGATGAAGAAATGAAAGTTTTACTCGCAGGCGGTGGAAGTTCTCATGAACGTGAAGTTTCACTAAAATCCACTGACGCCATGGAACGAGCGCTCCAGGACCTGGGTTATCCCTATCACAGGGTGAATCTGGTGAATGA
>CAZVSF010000167.1:0-7099 GCA_964630195.1 uncultured Lentisphaeria bacterium | reverse complement strand
GGCAGATGATGCCCCTGCAGGCATCATGGATGTGATCATGCAAAATGGCTGGGGCGGCGTGTTGGTTCACGAAGCTGTGGGTCATCCACTTGAAGCCGACAATATTGCTAAAGGAATCGGAGCTTTCACCGGCAAGCTGGGTCAGAAAGTAGCCAGCGATGTGTTCACAATGGTCGATGATGGTACCCTGCCAAATTTCAGAGGCACCATTAATTACGATGATGAAGGCACCCAGGCACAACGAAATGTCCTGATAGAGAAGGGTGTTCTGAAAGGTTATATGAATGATGTTTTGAGCGCCAGACAACTGGGTCATGAAAGGAGTGGAAACGGCAGAAGAGAATCGTTTAGATATATCCCCATCCCGAGAATGACCAACACATTCATTGATGTTGGCCAAGATGAGCCCGCTGATATTCTGGCCTTTACAAAGAAAGGAATTTACGTACAAAGCCTCAGTGGCGGAAGTGTTAATCCGATTACGGGCGTATTTAATTTCACCTGCCGAGAAGCCTATATGGTTGAAAACGGCAAGAAGACTAATCCTATAAAAGGAGCAACACTCATCGGATCATGTTTGGACGTTATTTCAAATATTGATGCCGTCGGTAACGATCTTGATTTCGGCCCGGGGATTTGTGGCAAAGGGCAGGCTGCAGAAGTTTCAGCCGGACAACCCACAGTGAGAATCAGAGGTATTAATGTTGGAGGTAGCAGGGCTTAACAGGATATTAAAGAAAGGAAAAGTCATGAACTATATAAAACTAAGCGAACAACTGGTTCAAAAAGGATTGAAATTAGGTGCCGATGACACTGAAGTTTACCTTGAGACCGGCAGAAATCTGAGCATCCAGGTGCTTAACGGAGAAATTGAAACCATTGAAGAAGCCACTTCAACAGGAATTGGCTTCCGCGTAATTGTCGACGGCAAAATGGGCTTCAGTCATTGCAACGATCTGAGCGACCAAGCCCTGGAGGACAGTCTCTCCAGAGCCATCGAATTTGCCAAACTCACCACGAAAGATGAACATAATATCCTTCCAGATAACAAAGCCTACACAGCAGTCGAGGGTCTGTATGATCCAGAGATCCCTAAAGTTAGCATGGACAAGAAAATCCAGATGGCTCTTGATCTTGAGAAAATGACACTGGCCGATAAAAGAGTTTCCAAAAGCTCAGGAGCAGGTTATGGTGAAGCCGAAGGTGAGGTCTATATTGCCAACTCCAAAGGAATGGTGAAAAACTTTAAATCATCAGGATGTTCCATTGGTGTGAGTGTGGTTGCAGAGAAAGGGGAACAGAAAAACACTGGGGGAGAATACTGCTCACGACGTTTCTATAAAGATCTCGAACCCTTAGAGAAACTGTCGGAAACTGCTGCTCAGAAAGCCGCTGAATTGATCGATCCGATTATGATCCCCACACAGAGAGCAGCCGTAATTTTTGACCCCTCGTCTGCTAGTTCCCTTATTGGTGGCATCATTGCTGCATTGAATGGTGAACGCGTGCTGCAGGGAGCGAGTTTCCTGGCCAAATCCCTTGATCAACAATTTGCCTCTGAATTGCTGACGATTGTCGACGATGGAACCCGAGCCAAAGGCCTCGGAAGTGCTCCTTTCGACGGTGAGGGAGTCCCAACCAGCAAAGAAGTACTGGTCGAAAATGGGGTAGCCAAAGCCTTTATATACAACACCATCGCTGCTTCAAAGGCAGGAACCCAAAGCACCGGCAATGCATCCAGAGGAGGCTTCTCCAGTTTACCTGGTATAGGAACACACAATTTGTATGTGGAGGCGGGAGATTCAAGCCAGGAAGACATTATTAAAGCAACTAAAAAAGGATTGCTTTTAAAAAGCGTAACCGGATACGGCATAGATCCGGTGAGTGGTAATTTCAGCGGAGGTGCCAGTGGTTTATGGATCGAAAATGGCGAAGTGGTCCATCCTGTTAAGGGATTAACCATAGCTGGATCTGCCAGAGAAATCCTTATGGCTATTGACATGATAGGCAATGACTTAGACCTGAACAAATCTTTTTCATCTCCAACAATCCGAGTTGCGGAGATGCAGATTGGCGGCAAATAACCGTACCTTGCGGCCTTAATTCCAATTAAGGCAACATGAAAATTGAAAAAAACAAGGTCGTTTCTATTCACTATACTTTGAAATCCGACCAAGGGGAAGTTATGGATAGTTCAGAGGGCAAGTCCCCATTACCCTACATTCATGGCACCGGACAACTTATTTCCGGTCTTGAAAAAGAATTAGAGGGCAAGATCAAAGGAGACAAAGTAAAGGCTGTTATTCCTCCTGCTGAAGCTTACGGTGAATACAGTGAGGAGCAGATATTTATCGTAGGCAAAGATGGTTTCCAGGGAGATGATGAATTGGAAATCGGCATGCAGGTTCAGGTTGATACGGGGAATGGACAATCCGTTGGTATGGTTATAAAGATCGAAGGTGAAGATGTTACTTTAGATCTCAACCATCCACTGGCCGGAGCCACTCTACATTTCGATGTTAGTATCGAAGAAGTCCGCAATGCCAGTGCAGAAGAACTCAGTCACGGCCATGCACATGGTCCGGGTGGACATCAGCACTAGAGAAAAGCAACTTTACGGATTACCTGTTGATTCCCTGTTCGTATTCTAATCAGATATAAACCAGCGTTTTTGTCATTGGTATGTAATTTTATCCGAGTGTCACCTACCGGGATGGCCCCCTGGCCGACCACACGCCCCTGCATGTCAGTAATCTGGATCTCAACTACCTGATCCAATCCATTGCTCAGCTTGATCTCGATAGCTCCTGCAAAATGGTCGGGAATGATGTGAATGAGTTGATCCAAAACAATCACGTCGGCAGACAGACCTCCCTGAAGTACTTTAAAAACCGGAAAGGGTACATTTTGTGTTTGCACACCCTGATTAATCAGGTATTCGTCGAAGTAATTCCATACGATCAAGCCATCATCAGCCCTTGGCTCGAGCAGATAAAAAGCCAGGTAGGCAAGCGGATGGTGCATGTCGACATAATAATCCCCAGCTGTAAAATCCTTTTGCAATGGAGCAAAACTTCCACTGATTGTTGTTAAATGATGACCCTGGTAATTTGAACGCTCCTGACTAAAACTGCTAACCGTAAATTCTTCACCTCCAAAGCTCGAATTGCTGCTTAGCTGCTGAACCGGAATTCCGTGCTGCCTCAACTTATCGGCCACACTGGTAAGCTCAGAAGGAAACACATAGGCAAGCGGAACAGTGGCTAGTTCTGTGGCTGTTGCAGTCAGCATTTTTTTGACTCCACTCACCCAATATCGCCGACCTGTTCTCTTGTTTCTGTTTATTCCGAATTGGTCAATATTAGACTCGGTGCTGTAAACCAGCAAATCGGAACTTGGTCCAAGCTGGGATCTTTCGAATCTCACCCCACGTGTGGTTTGTCCACCAAAATTGCTGATGTCCTCTACCACTTCTGTTTCAATGGTGCTGATCAGGTTACTTATTTCAGATGCATGTTCAGAAGTGTATTCCAACATAGATGTTAACCAACTTGTATTAGACAATATCCTGCGTTCGAACCGGTCGTGTGCGAATGTTTCGATCAGGATGGTAAGCATATTTCTCAAAGCCAGGGAATTGGTAATATACCTGGGCAATGGGATCATTCCGTTATAAGTTTTGGGTGGAAATTCACTGAAATTTCCATAAAAGTAAGTGTCAATCCCCGATCGCTCTCTCACCTTTTCAGTCACCTCAGGAAGTAACTCTTCCATAAGATAGTTATATGTACCCGGATGCCCAGCTGTTTTGATGCCCGGGGCATAAGTCAAAGGATATCCATGCCAGGTGCCATTGGTGGTGTGTAAATCAACAAACATCACAGGTTTCCAACGGAGGATCACATTTTCAGCCATGGCTATTCCTTCAATGGTTTCGAGTTTTAGTCCATCCCTGTTAAGGTCATATCCTTCACCTGAATAGCGGTCGCCGGCTTCGACCGGACTACCATCCTGGCTCGGACGAGAGTTCCTACTCAGTTTATCATTCCCGTCAGCATTATAAATAGGGCAAAAGAGCAGGATCTGATCTTTTAAAAGGTATCGTTTCTGTCCGAGTGCCATTTCCCGCATCAATTGCATGGAAGCTTCCTTACCCTCCACCTCACCACCATGTATGTTCGCTTGAATATAGATGATGATCTTACCACTATTAAACGCTTCCTCCGGGGTGTTGATCCCAGGATCAGCCATGACCACCAGGGGCATGTCTCTCCCACCCTTGCTGGTACCCATGATCTCTGAATGAACCAGATCACTCCCCGCATCCAGCATTTGTACAAAGTTGATCACATCCTGATGCAGCGATGTCTCCAGATACTGGGTCCTCTCTGCCTTGGTGTACAGAGCATCCGGATAACCTAATATTTGGCTTAATCCGATTGAACCAGGAATCAAAAACAGAATTATTATTAAACGCTTGATTTTCATATTCTTATGTATTTAATCAATCAGCTCTGCATAAATAATTTGCAGACTTTTAAGTTTAACAGGAGCAATTGACTCAGCAACTTTGAGTCTGATTCCTGTACAAAACACATAATCAAAGGCATGAATTCGTTTATGCCCGATGCATGTACCACTGGCCACTTCCGTCCATTTTCCGTTCATCCTGGCCTCAACAGTGTATCTCCGTACCCGCTCACCAAATCTTATGTCCTCCTGCAACACAACATGATTCACCATTTGCTTCGGAAACTTGATCTCTGTATCCGCTGTTGTTATATATGGATTCGCAAATCTCCTGTTGATCTCATCACCCCACTCTTTGAGCCTCAGAACATCAGGTTCAGGCATCAGACCCTGATCATCGGGAGTCAATCCCATGATCAGGGTAGAATTCCGCCCAACGGATCCATAATAAATCTCCATTAGTTTATCCACTGGGTAAATATGAGCTTCGTCCCCGGGCTCCCAAAACCATTCATGTCGTCCGTTATACCCCCTCAGTGGAGCATCCGACATAGCTGGCAACCAATAGTTTCCATCTGGATCACCATGCTTTAGTAAATACATAGTCTCCTGTTGGGTATCTCCAGCATGACTGTAATAGTTCGGAAAAGAGGCCCAACAGGGATAGGGAACCATTCCTGATTCCGATCCTCCCCAACGCGCTTCGGCATATTGAGAATTGTGATAAAACAAACAATTCGGCTGGTATTGTTGCACAATTGGCAAAACATCCGGCACACCATTATCCGGATGATCAGCTCCCCCATCAAACCATATTTCAAACAACTCACCATATTGGGTACAGATCTCTTTCACCATACCCTCAATCATGCGGTTATAGGCTTTCTGCCGATTGTCTCTGAACGTGCCTTCCCCATTCATTTGGAAATTATGCACGCCCAGTAGTGAATTCCACCTGATGCCAAGATAAATACCTGGTTTTATTCCATATTTGCGACACGAATTCACAAAATCCCGAACAATATCACCTTTGCCATCCTGAAATTTTAGGGCCTTCATACAATATGGATTCACATCCGACTGATACAAGGCAAATCCTGTTTCGTGGGTAGCTGTCAGTATTGCAAAAGTCATCCCTGCATCCTTAATGGCCTTAATCCACTGGTCCGTATCCAGACTCTCAGGATTAAACATCTGATAATCCTCTATGGGTGTTATCCTGTTAAGGCTTTGTTGATAAGGCTCATTGTCAAATACATGCAAATCATACGATACCAAAGCACCTATTTCGGCCTCCTGCCATGCCAGCTGTCGTTCATTCGGCAGAGGAATGGTCTTCTCTCCTACCGGGATAAAAACGCAATAAGACTCATCGCCCTTTTTAACTGCCAGACTCATTACTTTGGGTTCACCACCCTCGCTATAAATAAAAGGACGTTCCAAACGATCAGGTTCAAGAAAAGTTCCGTCATTCATGGCCACTTTTTTCGGCATCAGGACATACTCGGTGGCTTTTTTCCAGTTGATTCCATCCACAGAAGCTACCATTCCGATGAATGTATGGGCATGAAATACTCCATAATAGTATTCCCTACCGGGATCATACCAGATGCTCATATCCTCGGTATCCAGATAATCGATCACAGGCTTTTCCTGCATGACAAATGGCCCGATCGGATTATCTGAAACAGCCACAGCCTGATCCCTGATAAAACGTGTTTCATTGGGTTTATCCCCCTTAACCACCAAATAATACTTCCCGTCTTTCCCCTGTGTGATTGCAGGATTTACCGTTAGTGTTACAATTGGACCTGAAGGTTCTATCAGGACTTGATCCATTCTGGTCCATGGCCCATTAATCGATGCAGCAACAGCCACTCCTGTTCGCTGATTAGGTCTGAGAATAGCCCAATTTGGATGCGAATACCCGGTTTGAGCTGTTTCAATTAGCTCGTTCTCAGTGTAGGGCTTGCTTCCCAGATTGGTCGACACATAATACAGGTAATATTTACCACCGTAGTATTTGATTTTTGGGTTATGCACAGTAATAGCATCCCAATGACCCTTTCCCCGACTCGATAAAACGGTCCCTTTTACTTGCCAGGGTCCATAAGCGTTTTTCGAAACAGCATGGGCTATCTCGGAATGGGTTAACCACCCGGTAAATTTGAATTCTTTCTTCCATCTGGAGTAGAATAAATGATATTGACCATCCTGACCCTTAATAATCGAAGATCCCCAGTTGTAATAGCCATCGGTCTGGAGGATATTGTCACTGTTAATGGGTTGCAACCGGTCTTTAAAAAACAAACTGTCAGGATTGGTGATTTGTGATACTGCAGCTGTAGGGTTTAACAAGAATAAAAGAGTGAAGAGATTCAATAATAGTTTTGGTGTCATGGTCATAAGAGGAACAATTTTCAATTGTTATCATATAAAAGTACCAAGAAAAATTATCCTTGGGATTTTATACCTTGCCGTTAAACCCCAAAATGGTAGGATCATGAAAAACATATTCCTGTTTCTATGTACCATCTCACTTTCAGGGCAACTACAATGTCAATATAAGATTGCTGATCCTTCTGATTATCTTAATGACATTAAAAAAGAACTGCTTACGGAAGGGCAT
>CAZVSF010000166.1:5450-7155 GCA_964630195.1 uncultured Lentisphaeria bacterium | reverse complement strand
GTTGAGCACATGGCTGGATTAAATGTGAAGCCCATGCACTATGAGAATGTCCCGGGATGCACGTACTGTACGCCCCAGGTGGCTTCTATCGGGTTGACCGAGAAAGCTGCGCGGGAAGCTGGATATGACCTGAAGATCGGGAAGTTTCCCTATCGCGTCTCCGGCAAGGCCATGGCGTCTGGTGACACGGATGGTTTTACTAAGCTTATCTATGATGCCAATTATGGTGAATTGCTTGGCGCGCATATCATCGGCGCTGAGGCAACAGAACTGATTGCAGAAATTGGCATCGCACGCTCTCTCGAAGCGACCCACGAGGCTGTGCTGGAAACGATACATGCCCACCCAACTTTATCAGAAATGATCATGGAAGCATCAGGTCTTGCCCTGGATCGGGGTATTCATTTATAACACGACAACATCTATCCCAATAATATGGGAACCATCCTGAATGCCAATAAACCCTACCAGGAAGCTTGTGGAGACAAGCCTGAAGGCCCTTCCCAAATATGTGGGACGAGGGTCATCCCGGCATAGAAGTATCCACCGCTAAATTGGATGCTCCTTGGTCTGAGGCTCCAAATCGTTTAGACTGGACGCTGAAGAAAGAGGGTTATTATGAACAAGCCATTTCCCGATACTATATCTCTGCTGACATCTGCAGATGCGATATTGTCCACACTGAAAACCAGGGATGAAAGCCTCCAAAAGATCTCAGAACTATTAAGTGATCGTGTCGAGCATTATCACTGGGTCGGGTTTTATATCGTTGATGAAACTGGCGAAAATCTGAAGCTTGGTCCCTATGTTGGTGCGCCAACGGATCATGTGAAAATTGCCTTTGGCAAGGGGGTCTGTGGTCAGGTCGCAGTTTCTGAAATGAGCCGCATAATTCAGGATGTCTCACTTGAAGAGAATTACCTGTCCTGCAGCTCCAATGTTCAGTCTGAAGTGGTTTTCCCCATTAAGAAAGATGGAAAATTTGTGGCAGAGCTGGATATAGATTCTCACGCACTTTCTCCTTTCACCGAACAGGATAACGAGCTGCTGGAAGCAATTTGTGAAAAATTGGCGGTGCTGTTTTGACAGGGCTTCTACAATGATCTGTAGGTCATTTCATGGGCAGTAGCGGATGCAGCCTGTTGCGTCCTTACAATAAAGTCAGGGATTGAATATGAGCAATCTGACTATCATAAAAAAGGGTCTGGTTCCCTATGAAGAAGCCTGGGAATACCAGCGGAAGATCCACGCCAGCAGGCTGGCAGGTGAAAGGGGAGATACCCTCATCCTTCTGGAACACCCTCCGGTTTACACCTTTGGAAAAAATTCTGACAGATCCAACCTGATTAATGCCCGGGATGCACAGGTGATTCAAAGTGATCGAGGCGGGGATATTACCTGGCATGGTCCCGGCCAGCTTGTCGGATATCCCATCATCAATTTGGAAGACCATAAGAAAAGTGTCAGCTGGTACATGCGGAATTTGGAAGAGGTGATCATACAGACTCTTCAAACGTATGAGATCGAGGGTGGTCGAATCCCGGGAATGACAGGCGTCTGGGTTGGGGATAAAAAAGTGTGTGCCATGGGTGTCAGACTTTCCAAATGGGTCACCATGCATGGATTTGCCTTGAATGTGAGACCGGATATGTCATATTTCAATGGCATGATCCCCTGTGGCATAAAGGGCAAAGGGGTTGTAAGT
>CAZVSF010000166.1:0-5350 GCA_964630195.1 uncultured Lentisphaeria bacterium | reverse complement strand
TATCGTGATCAAGCTATGACTTTGGGTTTGGGGCTGACAACGGAAGAACTTTTCCTGGGCTTCCTGGCGAAAAAAGATGATCCCGCTTCAGGCGGTCGCCAGCTTCCACAGCACTATGGACAGAAAGACTTGAATATTGTCACCCAGTCCAGCTCCACAGGAACTCAATATCTTCAGGCCGTGGGAACGGCCATGGCTGCAAGACAAGCCGGGAATAAGGCCCTGGTCTATGTCTCATCAGGGGAAGGGACCACCAGCCAGGGAGAGTTTCATGAAGCTTTGAATTGGGCCAGTCGAGAAAAATTACCGGTCCTTTTTCATGTTGAAGACAACGGCTTTGCCATTTCAGTTCCCAGTTCTTCACAGACGGCAGAGGGCTCCATCTATGATATGGTAGGTGGCTACGGAAACCTAGCTCGTTTTGAAACGGATGGCACTGATTTTTTTCTTGCCCACGAGACCTTCAAAAAGGCCCTCGCCAGCATTCGTGCGGGAAACGGTCCGGCAATTGTGGTCTCCAAGGTTGTTCGACTCCTACCCCACTCCTCTTCTGATGATCATCGAAAATACAGAAAAGCTGAAGATCTTACCGAAGAGCAGAAGCGGGACCCCATTGAAATATTTAGAGCCCAGTGTGAGGAAAATGGGGTCATCACCCATGATGAATTCCAGCAGATCCGACAAAATATATTAAGCGAGGTCGACGCTGCTGCAGAGAAGGCACTGGCTGCACCTTTTCCAGAGCGGGCAGATGCAACCACTCACGTTGTGAGTCAACCTGATCCCCAGGCGCGGTCAGCTGGTCCGACCTCCACGGGAGAAGAAATCGTAATTGTTGATGCGATTAACCATGCCCTCCATGAGGAAATGACCCGCAACGACAAAATGGTCATATATGGTCAGGATGTGGCTGATGGAAAGGGTGGCGTGTTTACCGCAACCAAGGGTCTCTCCACTGAATTTGGTGATGAACGCGTGTTTAACTCGCCCCTGGCAGAGGCATCCATCGTAGGGACTGCCATCGGTGCAGCCATCGCAGGATTGAAGCCAGTCGTTGAGATCCAGTTTGGAGATTACATCTGGACGTCCATGATGCAGATTCGAAACGAAGTTGCCACCATTCGATATCGCAGCAACAACAGCTTTTCCTGTCCACTCGTGATCAGAACACCGGTGGGTGGCTATATCCATGGTGGCTTATGCCACAGCCAGAGTATTGAAGGCTTTTTCATGCACCTGCCGGGCATTCACATTGTTTATCCATCCAACGCAGCTGACGCCAAGGCGCTTCTCAAGTATGCCTGTCGCTCTGATGATCCCGTTCTATTTCTGGAGCATAAGGGAATGTATAGACAGGGCTTTGCCAAGCGACCCGAACCTGATGCTGATTATCTTTTACCTTTCGGGCAGGCCGCTTTAGTGCGCGAGGGTCGAGATCTTACAATAATCACCTATGGTCTCATGGTTTACAAGGCTCTGGAAGCGGCCAAGCATCTGGAGAAAACCCGGGGTGTCACCATTGAAATTATTGACCTGAGAACCCTCAGCCCCCTTGACAAGGCGACCATTGGAACCTCTCTGCAAAAGACCAGCAAAGCATTGGTGGTTTACGAAGACACGCTAACGGCTGGTCCAGGAGCTGAAATAGCAGCGATCATTGCAGAGGATTATTTTGAGTATCTGGATGGACCCGTGATGCGGGTGGCGGCAAAAGACACACCGGTACCATTCAACTGGGATCTTGAGGATGAGGTCCTGCCCCAGACAGAAGACCTCCGCCTCGCTGCAGAAAGATTGTTGGAGTATTAACATGAAGTTGAGCACGACAATCCACCCTCAACCAAGCGAGGATTCGAATCCTCGCATAGAGTGTCACGCTGAGCCGGGCCTGCCCCGAGCGGGTCGAGGGGAAGTGCGACACGTGGAATATCAACAAACAGCGGTTATCCTTCGACAGGCTCAGGAAGACACAGCGATCTTGCCTGAACGGACAAACAGCGATCGTTCGCAAAAAGCTCAACAATTAGTGGAATTCGCGTCATTCGTGGTTCCTAAGAAGGTGATCCTATGATTTTCGATATCGTCATGCCCAAAATGGGTGAATCTTTAACCGAAGGCACTGTTCTTGAATGGAAAAAAGCGGTTGGGGATGACATTGAACAAGATGAGACCCTGTTGGAAATAGCCACAGACAAGGTGGATGCAGAAATTCCCAGTCCAGTTTCAGGAACCTTAGTTGAAATTATTGGTGAGGTCAACAAGACCTACGAGATCGATACCATTATTGCCCGCGTGGAAACATCAGATTCTGTAGAAGCTACGCCAAAGAAACCAGCCAGCACACCACAGCCAAAAGCAGCTGCAAAACAATCTGATAGCAACAGACCAAGCGTTGCCATCCACGCCCCGGTAAGTTTTGATGATAATCGGGTGTATTCTCCCCTGGTTAGAACCATTGCTGCCCAGGAGGGGATCGATGCTGCTGAGCTCCAGCGCATTCCCGGAAGTGGATTTCGTGGTCGCGTCTCAAAACGGGATGTGCTTTTCTATCTTGAAACACGCCGCAAGGGATCAAAGACTGCCAGCCCGGCAACCGGTCTTGAGGAAACAGGGCTGGCTGAAAGCTTGCCAGCCGAAGATGTCGAGATCTTGGACATGGACAGCATGCGCAAAAGCATTGCCAAACATATGCGCAAATCAATCGATATGTCAGCCCATGTTTACTCGGTGAGTGAAGCTGACATGACTCGCATTATGACCTTTATTGCAGAAAATAATGATGCGTTTAAAGCCAAACATGGACACTCCATTACAGTCACTCACTTTATTGGCAACGCAGTGAGAGACGCGCTCTTGAAATTCCCCCTGATCAACGCTTCTCTGGATGGTTCAAAAATTATCCGCCATAAACATTTGAATATTGGTATCGCCGTGGCTGTCGGAGATGGCCTGGTGGTTCCTCCCGTGAGGAACGCTGAGGATAAGTCACTGCTGGAAATTTCTGATGCCATCTCAGATATCGTGAGCAGGGCCAGGGAGAGAAAACTGACCCTGGATGACCTGGAGGGAGCCACCTTCTCAATCACCAATTTTGGTGTCTTTGGCAACCTGGCGGGCTACCCTATTATCAATCAGCCCAACGTGGCCATCCTGGGTGTAGGAGCCATCAAGAAAAGACCTGTTGTTGTAGAATCGGAGACTGGTGATGAGATCGTCATACGCCAGATGTGTGTGTTTACCCTGGGTTTTGATCATCGTCTTGTGGATGGTGCCATGGGTGGACAGTTTATTGAAGAAATTGTGAAGAATCTTGAAAGCGTTGATCCACACAAGCAACTCGCTGGAGCCCTGTAAGAACATGAATTACCCACAATCTGTGTCATTGCGAGAAGTGAAACGACGAAGCAATCTCCACATATTGAGAGTGGAAAATATAGAGATCGCCGCGTTCGTACAACACTCGCGATGACGAGAACGATGACAGAAAGTATTATAAATGTCAAATCAGCATAAATTTATTTCTCGCAACCACCTTCTGCTGCGGGGTGCAGGGCGCATGGGTGCAAAGATTTATAAAGGCTATACAACTCATCAATTCGTGAATTTCGTCGGATTCGATGTGAAAGAAATGATATAATGTCTAAACCTTCCAAGCCAGCCTGGCTTAAAACAAAATTACGCAGCGGTCCAAATTTCCAGGACCTGAAGAGCATTGTCTCAAGCCATAAGGTTCATACGGTCTGTCAGGAGGCCATGTGCCCCAATATCAGCGAATGCTGGGAGCGGCGAGCTGCCACCATCATGATTCTGGGCGACACCTGTACGCGCTCCTGTGCCTTCTGCGCAGTCAAGACAGGTCGACCATCAGCTGTGGACCTGGATGAGCCCAGAAGGACTGCTGAAGCCGTTAAAAAGATGGGTCTGCACCACTGTGTCATCACCTCTGTTGATCGAGATGAACTGGATGATGGCGGCGCTGCGATCTGGGCCGAAACCATCCGGCAGATACATGCCGAAGTACCGGGCTGTTCAATTGAAGTGCTGACACCTGACTTCAAGGGGGACCCGGAAAGTATTCAGACGGTTTTGGATGCAAAACCAGAGATCATGAGTCACAATATGGAAACCGTGGAAAGACTCCATCGGCACATCCGTCCCCAGGCTGCCTACCAACGTTCGCTGGATGTTCTCAGACAGTCGGTAAAGGCGGGACTGCAGACAAAAACATCTGTTATGGTCGGAATTGGTGAGGAAAAGGCCGAGGTTTTTGCACTCATGGATGATGTTCGGGAAACCGGAACTCAGATATTCTCTCTGGGACAATATCTCCAGCCCACCAAAGAACATGAACCCGTTCACAGGTTTGTCCATCCCGATGAATTTGCTGAGTATAAAGAGTATGGCATAAAGATCGGCTTTAGTTATGTGGAATCAGGACCCCTTGTTCGCTCCTCATATCATGCCGATGAACAGGTCCTGCAAAACGAGATCCTCCATCCCACAAATAAAGAAGCGGCTGTTCTGAATTAGATGTTGTCCACGGTCACATATCGCGAAATGATCGCTGAAGACCACACCACGTTGCACAATATATGGAAAAACACACCAGGACTGACCCTTCGCAAGGCTGACTCACTTGAGGGGTTTACCGCCTTTCTAAAGCGAAATCCCGGTTTCAGTTTTGTCGCCGAAAACCAGGGCCAGGTTATTGGCGGAGTTCTCGGTGGTCATGATGGTCGCTTTGGTTCCATACATCATTTAGTCGTTCTGCCAGCGTTCCGAAATCAAGGAGTGGGACAAAAACTCGTTTCCCTGAGCCTGCAAAAAATTGAAGCATCCGGAATGGAAAAATGCCATATCTTCATCAATAAAGACAACCCTGTGGGAATCGAATTCTGGAAGAACCATGGCTGGATAGAGCGCAATGAATTGACCATGGCATCCTATGTCTTTGATGTGGATTGAGACCCACAACCCGATACACAGACTAGCTATTCAAGAAATAAACCAGAATACCGACGAGCACTCCCAGGGTAAGCAGGGAAACCGCGAAAATCATTTTCTGCTTTTTGAGAGCTTTCTCTTCCTCGGTGGGAGGTCTGATCTCATCTTTATGTTTTTCCTCAATGGCTGAGCCAATGGCCACTCCAACTCCAACCCCCAGCCCAACACCGATGGCAATATTGCCCATAACGACACCCATACCAGCCCCTATGGCGATTCCGATACCCATACCCTGGCCCATGAAATAGCCTTTAGGGTAACCCGGGCATTTTTTGAGGAGTTCTTTTTGCTTTTTTGTCATGATGATGGCAAAAACACCAATCACCAAAACCAGAACGCCAAGTAA
>CAZVSF010000165.1:0-7188 GCA_964630195.1 uncultured Lentisphaeria bacterium | reverse complement strand
AAGCCATTTGTTTTCTAAAGGCATCGTCCAGCGTGCCGGATTTACTTATTTTAATGAAATTTTCATAATCTTGAGGGTCCGTTAGCAGGGTCACGGAATTTGAATTTTTCCCTGCTGCGCGAATCAAAGTGACACCCCCAATATCGATATTTTCGATGGCATCAGCCAAGGTCACACCTGGCTTCAAAATAGTTGCTTTGAATGGGTAAAGATTTACCACCACCAAATCAATCATTGGAATGCCGAGTTCTTCCGCTTCTGTCATATGCGCTTCAATCTTGCGATTTGCCAGGATTCCACCATGAATTTTTGGCTGGAGTGTCTTCACTCTACCGCCCAGGCATTCTGGAAATCCTGTAATATCGCTGATACTGATAACTGGTATATCATTGTCTCTCAGTAACTTAGCGGTACCACCAGTGGATATGATCTCGACACCTTCACCATCCAGAAACTGAGCAAGCTCCAAGACTCCTGTTTTATCTGATACGCTAATCAAGGCTCGTTGCATTTCCCTCTCCCTTAATCCTTAACTCATATTTTATGATATTTTAACCTGATGCCCATGGACACTTAGACGCCCCTGAGCGAATAGACTTACTGCCTGTGGGTAGATGATCCACTCGGCTTCTTCCATGACCCGGCGTTGAAGTGTTCCTGCATCATCATCCTGATGAACTTCCACCGATTTTTGAAGAATCAGTGGACCTGCGTCAACTTCTGGTGTGACAAAATGAACACTGGCACCCGTAACTTTGCATCCAGTTTCCAGGACTGCCTCGTGCACCTTCAATCCATAGTAACCCGGTCCAGAAAACGCCGGTATCAGTGCGGGATGCACGTTCATCACCCTGTTCTCCAGATGGGTAAAAAATTCAGGTCCCAGGATCGCCATAAAGCCTGCGAGCAAAACCAGATCGATCCTTGCATTCTGAATCACTGAAGAAAGTGCTTTGTCAAATTCAGTTCCGCTGGCGTATGATTTCCTTTTGATCACCTCTGTGGCAATCCCAGCCTTCTCAGCGCGGGTCAATGCATAGGCGTTACTCTTATTTGAGATAACCAGCTCAACACGAGCATCTTTGATCTGTCCACCTTCTACAGCGTCGAGAATAGCCTGTAGATTGGTGCCTCCCCCGGAGACCAGAACGGCTATTCGAAGCATAGGGCTGGTTCATCCTCAGCTCGTGCTTCAATACGACCGATCTGAGAAGCAGATTCATTCATTTCTTGCAGGTATTTGACAACCTCATCTGCGACCCCGACATCCACAACCCATACCATACCCACGCCCATATTAAAAGTGTTGTACATGGCATCGTCTGAAAGACCGGATGTGCTTTGAAGCAAATTGAAAATATCCGGTTTTGTCCATGTTTCCTGCTTAATAACGGCCTTAAAATTAGAGGGGTATGCCCGGGGAATATTCTCTATAAAACCACCACCAGTGATATGGGCAATGGCATTGATCTGAAAACGTTGTAAAGCATCGAGGACAAGTTTGACATAAATTTTTGTTGGCGTCAGGAGCGTCTCACCCAATGTGGAAGACCCAAATTTTTCTGTCCAGCGACTCTCAGGAAAGAGTTTGCGTACGAGGGAGAACCCATTGGAATGAACACCGCTGGATGGCAAACCAATGATCACATCGCCGGCCTTTACCTTGGTTCCATCGATCATTTTGGGTTTGTCGACCATTCCAACCGAAAAACCTGCGACATCGTATTCACCACTGGCATAAAAGCCCGGCATCTCGGCGGTCTCTCCGCCAATCAAGGCAGCGCCACTCTGTCGGCACCCCTCAGCAATCCCGGATACAATGCCTTCGACCTGTTGCGGCTCCAATTTTCCTGTAGCAATATAGTCCAGAAAAAACAAAGGTTTGGCACCCACACAAATGATATCATTCACGCACATGGCAACACAATCAATGCCGATGGTCTCGTGCTGGTTCAGTGCAAATGCCAGTTTAAGCTTTGTGCCAACACCATCGGTACCAGAGACCAGGACTGGCTGTGTCATGCCGGTTATATCAGGGACAAACATGCCCCCGAACCCACCGATACCACCCAACACCTCAGGTCCATGGGTGGATTCAACATCACTTTTGATCCGTTGAACAGCTTCATAGCCCTTCTCGATATTGACACCGGAGTCCTTGTAGTCAATGCTCATTTGATTCCCTCGACAGGTACAGGATAATTACCATCAAAACACGCCATGCAAGTCCCCAGTCCTGATTTAGACAAACTGGCATGTAAGCCCTCATGGGATAGGTATGAGAGGCTATCAGCACCAATTTCAATCCCAATATCTTCGACTGGTTTCCTGGCAGCAATGAGTTTGGATCTGTCCGGTGTATCAATGCCATAGAAACAGCTGTATTTCACAGGGGGGCTGGTGATCATTACGTGAACTTCTCGGGCACCTGCTCGTCTCAATGATTTAACGATGCGCGTAATGGTCGTACCTCGGACAATAGAATCATCGATCATAATGACGCTTTTACCCTCAACATTTTGTCTGATGGGTGAAAGCTTAAAATTTACGCCTATTTCTCGCATGTCCTGCTTGGGACTGATAAAGGTCCGACCAATATAGGCATTTCGATAAAATCCTTTGTCAAATGGAACGCCAGAGGCCTGGGAGTAGCCCAGGGCCGCAGAAGTACCTGAGTCCGGGATATCAATGATGATATCAGCTAATCGACCCGTTTCTTTAAATAACTGGTGCCCCATATTGATGCGAGCCTGATAAACATTCAGACCATCAATGACAGAATCGGTTCTCGCGAAATACACATATTCGAAGGAGCAAATGTGTGTAGAGCCGGTCTTGGTTTGCTCTGAATGAATGCCATTTCTGTCAACGCAGATGATCTCGCCTGGTCTTACATCGCGGATCACATCGCCCTTAATGGAATCTATGGCACAACTTTCAGAAGCGAAGACATAGGAATCCTCTCTCTTCCCCATGATTAAGGGACGTAGCCCCATGGGGTCACGAAATGCATATAACTTATCCGGGGTCAGGATAAGAATGGAGTAACCACCACTGATCACGCCCATGGTTTTTTTTATGGCCTCGGTGACATCGCCAGTTTCCATGGTGTTTTTCGCAACCAACTTTACAATCGTTTCAGAATCTGTACTGGATTGAAACGTCGCTCCCTGGGACTCCAATTCAGACATCAGCTCTTTGGTATTCACCAAATTCCCATTATGGGCAAGAGCCATCTGGCCAATGGAGCTTACGATCACCACAGGTTGGGCGTTCTCATACGTCGTGCCCCCCGTGGTACTGTACCTGACATGCCCAATGCCATGGACACCTTGTAAAAAATTCAATATTTTCGGATCAAAGACCTCCTGAACCAGCCCCTCATCCTTGTAGTAATTGAGTTGCTCACCGTCACTAACTGCGATACCAGCACTTTCCTGCCCCCTGTGCTGGAGAGCAAAAAGACCATAATAGATGAGCTTGGAAGTATCTTCAGACTTGGTGTTGAATACACCAAAGACACCACATTCCTCATTGAGTTTGTCGCGCATCATTTCTGGCTGGTCTTCATTAATTTATCAAATCCTGATGTAAAAGCCTGCTGACAAACCTCAACATCAATGTCGATCAGTTTTTCATCTGCATTGTTGATTACAATTTTTTGTGCTTTGGTAACTCGGCCCAGAACTGCTGCCTCAAGTCCCTGGTCAGCGGCAAGCTCAACAATTCTGTCGGAAGCGGCCTGATCTGCAGAGAGCATGAATCGAGTCTGACTCTCGCCAAATAGCAGGGCATCCGCTCTTATGTCAAGATCGAGCGAGATGTTTGCACCCAGCGTTCCAGCGATACATGACTCGGCCAGAGCAACTGCCAGACCACCATCACCAAGGTCATGAGCGCTTTTTACCAGACCTTTCCGTATAATATCCAGAATATAGTCCTGGGTTTTACGTTCTATTTCCAAATCCAGTGCTGGCACATCTCCTGATACCAGATTATGGATAACATCCAGATATTCAGAAGCACCCAGTTCCTCTTTTGTTTCACCAATGAGGATGATAAAGTCATCTGCATCTTTGAATTCCATGGTGGTAACGTGACTCAAAGATTTTACCAAGCCGGTCATTCCGATGATAGGTGTTGGATAGATAGCACCAAACTCAGGGGTCTGATTATAGAGACTGGCATTTCCACCAATAACAGGGGTGTCGAGAGCTCTACATGCCTCGCTTATTCCCATGATCGATTGTTCCAGCTGATAATAGACTTCGGGTTTTTCAGGGTTTCCAAAATTTAATCCATCTGTGATCGCGATGGGTTGGGCACCAGACACAACCTGATTTCTGGCTGATTCTGCTACAATGCTCTGGGCACCTTTCCTTGGATTCAAGTAACAATAACGACCATTTGAATCCATGGTAATACCTATACCCTTATCACGACCTTTAATCCTGATAATTGACGCATCGGATCCAGGTTTGACAACGGTATTCATTTGAACCCGATGGTCATATTGTCTGAAGACCCATTCTTTCGAACAAATATCTGGAGCACTGAGTAATTTGAGCAGAACTTCATTTAGATCTGAGGGTGGTGCGATCTGTTCATTTTTAAAGGCCATTGTTTTCTTCAAATGAGCCGGTTCAACCGCATCAAGTAAATATGTAGGTGCGTCCATCAGCGACCAGACAGGTACTTCCCCAACGTTTACGCCATTTTCCAGGACCCTGTACATGCCATCGTCTGTGACATGTCCTATCACAACCGCGTGCAAATCCCATTTATGGAAAATCTTATTTACTTTTGCTTCCATTCCTTTTTTCACGATGAGAAGCATTCGTTCCTGAGATTCTGATATCATCACCTCCTCGGGACGCATAGCCTCTTCACGTTTCGGTACGAGGGCTACATCAATTTCAACACCATTCCCGGCCTTGCTGGCAGTTTCCACTGAGGAGGACAATATTCCTGCTGCTCCCATATCCTGGACACCGACGACATAATCTTCCGCAAAAACCTCCAGACAGGCTTCAATGAGCAGCTTCTCCATAAAGGGGTCTCCCACCTGAATGGCTCCGCGATCTTCGTCGTTTTCCTCTTCCAGGTCCTTGGATGCAAAGCTTGCACCACCCATCCCATCACGCCCGGTCAGGTTGCCAACGATCATGAGACTATTGCCAACACCGGTGGCGATGGCTTTTTTGATCTCTGATTTCTTCATAAAGCCCACACACATTGCATTGACCAGGGGATTCCCTTTGTAAGCATTGGAGAATCTGACTTCTCCACCCACTGTTGGGACGCCCACGCAATTGCCATATTCGCCAATCCCATGAATGACCTCAGAGATGAGCCAACGTGTATGTCCACCCTCTCCTGGATGACCAAAATGGAGTGAATTCAAGGATGCAATCGGATAGGCGCCCATTGCCAGTATATCCCGGATGATACCTCCAACACCGGTAGCAGCACCCTGAAAAGGTGCGATAGCCGAGGGATGATTATGGCTTTCAAGTTTAAAGGTGATCACCTCATCATCATCAATATCCACGATGCCTGCATTCTCCCCAGGACCCTGCACGATACGTGGTCCTGTTGTAAGAAAATGCTTAAACAGAGGTCGTGTATGGGTGTAGCCACAATGTTCCGACCACATTTGTGCATATAATGCCAGTTCCACCGTATTGGGTTCGCGACCCATATGTTTGCTTAATAATTCGTATTCAGAATCAGTTAGACCTGCTTTGATCCAAATCTTTTCTTCCATGCCTGCCTTCTTATGGGTCATATGATAGATCCAATCACTTCTGTCCTAACATTGCAACATCCGATTAACTCGTCTTTGCGAGGAGAGTAGCGACAAAGCAATCTCAGATTAGAGATCGCCACAGTCTTTTCGTTTCTTCGCGATGACAGAATTCTATAGATTGAGGGAATATATAAATACATCGAATCAACTACCTTTTCGAGCTTCGAGATGTTTTAGCATTGAAACAAAAACCCCTTTACCATCACTTAAACCCAGAACGCTATCTGCACTTCGCTCTGGATGGGGCATCATTCCTACCACATTGCCTGTCCGGTTAATAATTCCCGCAATACTATTGATCGATCCATTTGGGTTGGTATGGTCGCTAACCTGGCCCTCAGGACTGCTATAGCGGAAAAGAATTTGTCCATTTGCCTCCATCTCGGCTATTGTATCCGGAGCTGCATAATAATTGCCTTCATTGTGAGCAATCGGAAAGACGACCGCATCTCCTGAAGCATACTCACTGGTGAAAGGGGTGTCAGCATTATCAACTTTAAGTGTCTGATCCTGACACAAAAATTTTAAGCCTCTATTTTGTAGCAAACTTCCAGGCAACATTCTTGCCTCGGTTAAAATTTGGAATCCATTGCAAATGCCGATCACCAGGCCACCTGCTGCAGCAAATTCCTTGACGGCTGTCATCGCAGCAGAAAGATGAGCGATGGCTCCGGGACGTAGATGATCTCCATAAGAAAATCCACCAGGAATAATGATGGCATCCACATCTCCCAGATCCGTGTCCTTGTGCCACAAGTACTTGACGGGTTGTTCCAGGATCTGATCGACGGCATGAAAACAATCTTCCGCGCAATTAGAACCAGGAAATAATAGCACTCCCCAATTCATCAGACCTCCTTGATCTCAAAGCTATAGGATTCAACCACAGGATTAGCCAACATTTTGTCACACATATCGTGAACTGATGATTCAGCCGCTGCCTTATCGGTCATTTCAAGATCCATTTCAAGCTGTTTGCCTACACGAACCCCCTTGACTTTATCAAACCCAATAGATTCTAGCCCGTTTTGGACAGCTCTTCCCTGGGGATCAAAGATTCCCTTCTTTAACATGACTGTAACGATTGCTTTTAGCATTTTTATTCATCACCCTTCATTTTTTAACCTCAGATCGAATCCTGGTTCATTCATCTGAAGTAAGTGTGGCGTCTAATCTTTTTATGCGTCAATTGCATTTAGCTTCTTGTACAACTCTTTATTTTTGGAGTTCAGAAAGTACTCCACTTCACTTCTTGCAATATTGGAGACTTCTTGCTTATGGGCACCAGCATTTCCCTTTTCTGTGAGGAATTTCTTGATCACGCCATATTTATCTTCTTGAATTTTCATAAACACTGGATCCACGCTAGGAGTCTCTGG
>CAZVSF010000164.1:0-7199 GCA_964630195.1 uncultured Lentisphaeria bacterium | reverse complement strand
TCGGCTCCACCAGATTTAGCCAGCATCACCATCACCGCCTTTTGTGCATGCATACGGTTTTCGGCTTCATCAAAAATGACCGAATTGGGACCATCCAGGACCTCTTCTGTTATTTCCTCACCATAATGGGCCGGGAGACAATGCATCACCAGGGCATCAGCATTGGAATAACTCAACAATTCATTGTTAATCTGGAAACCCTCAAAGTCATTCAGTCTTTTCTTCCGTTCATCTTCCTGCCCCATTGATGTCCACACATCAGTATAAAGGACATCTGCGTCCCTGGCAGCTGCCACTGGATCCCGGACGATTTCAATCGTGCTTACTCCAGCAGCCTCTGCTCTGGCCAGTGTTTCTGGATCTGGATCATATCCTTCAGGTGCAGCCAGTACGAAATGATATGGAATCACACTGGCAAAATTCAGAAATGAATTACACACATTATTACCATCACCAATAAAGACAACCTTTTGTCCTTCGATCTTACCGTGATGCTCATAGATGGTCAGCATGTCTGCCATGATCTGACAGGGGTGATTATAATCAGTTAAGCCATTTATGACCGGGACAGTTGCATACCTGGCCATCTCGATCATATGCTCGTGTTTGAAAAGGCGAGCCATAATCCAATTATTGTAACGCGAAATGACTCTGGCGATATCTTTTACGGACTCTCGTGAGCCTATACTGATATCGTTTGGTCCCAGATACAGGGCCTGCCCACCAAATTGAACCATTCCGGTTTCAAAGCTTACCCTGGTCCTCAAAGAAGGTTTAGCGAATACCATTGACATGGTCTGATTTGCAAAATGATGGTGTGTTTTACCAGCCTTTACATCTGCTTTTAACTGTTTTGCAATCCGAAAAGTCTCATAGATCTCTTCTTTGTTGAAATCTGTTACGGCTAAAAAATCTCGCTTCATTCGACCTCCTTTAAATAGTGGACAAAAAAAACTCCGCCCATAGACGGAGTCATTACTGGTTTTATGTTAATTTTACATTGTGTCTTCAATGAATACCCTCAGAGAATGTACTTGCTTAGATCCTGGTCTGCCATGGTGTCCTTGAAAGTTTTTGTTACCATTGATTTGGTTACTTTAATGGTTTTAACTTTTACATCGGGTAGATCAAAGAGCGTTTCTTCAAGCAACTTGCTCATGATGGTGTGCAGACGTCTTGCACCAATATTTTCAACACTCTCATTGACTTCAAAGGCGACTCGAGCTATCTCAGCTATGGCATCCTTATTAAAGGTGATCTTTACATCTTCGGCACCCACCAGAGCTGTATATTGCTTTAACAAGGCTGATTTAGGCTGCGTGAGGATCTGGATGAAATCGTCTTCTGTCAAATTTTCAAGCTCCACTCTGATGGGGAACCTGCCCTGTAATTCTGGGATAAGATCGGAAGGCTTGGACATATGGAATGCACCGGCAGCGATAAAGAGAATATGCTCCGTCGTTATGGTTCCATATTTGGTTTTTACAGTACTACCTTCAATGATGGGCAGAATGTCTCTCTGAACACCTTCACGGGATACATCAGGACCACCCGCACCACGTTCGACCGCGATTTTGTCTATCTCATCCACAAATACGATTCCATCCTGTTCTGCTCGACGGATGGCTTCGTTCTGTACTTTTTCCTCATCAATAAGCTTATCAGATTCTTCATTTCTGATCAATAGTCTTGCTTCAGCTACACTCAAGCGTCGCATCTTCTTCTTTTTAGGCATGGCATTACCAAGCATATCCTGAATGTTCATACCCAGGTCATCCATCCCCATTGGACTGAATATCTGCATCATGGCATTACTGCTATCTTCCTGCACCTTGAACTCGACCTGTCTATCTTCAAAATCTCCCGCCAGAAGCTTGGAAAACATTTTCTCCCTGGTCGTAAGATAGCGCTGATACTCTGCAGATGCCTTATCAGGATTATTCAATGGGGGCAATAATAGATCCATGATACGCTCATTGGTCATTTCCAGAGCTTTTTCACGAACCGTGATCTCGTGTTCAGACTTGACAATATTGTAGCTGTTGTCTACCAGGTCGCGGATCATTGAATCTACATCGCGACCGACATAGCCAACCTCAGTAAATTTTGAAGCTTCAACTTTTACAAAAGGTGCCTGGACCAGATTTGAAAGCCTACGGGCGATTTCCGTTTTTCCAACGCCGGTAGACCCGATCATAATGATATTATTGGGTAGAATTTCGTCTCGGATCTCGGAAGTAACCTGCTGACGTCTCCACCGATTTCTCAGAGCGATGGCCACGGATTTCTTTGCGCTATCCTGACCAATGATATACTTGTCCAATTCCTGGACGATCTGCTTGGGTGTTAGTGAAAATTTACTCATGTATGTATATTTCTCTTATTTCAGTTCTAAAACATTGATATTGTTATTGGTGTAAATACAAATATCAGCAGTGATCTCCAGAGACATGCGAACAATTTCCTTTGGAGATTTTTTGCCGCTGGCGATAAACGCACGAGCAGCAGCTGTGGCATAGGGGCTGCCCGATCCAATAGACATGACCCCATCATCGGACTCCACAACATCACCATTCCCAGAGATGATCAATCCATGATCGATATCCATTACAACCAGCATGGCTTCCAGATTTCGAAGCATTTTATCCATACGCCAATCCTTGGCCAACTCAACTGCAGCCCGGACAAGGTCACCACTGAATTCATCCAGTTTGGCTTCAAATTTTTCGAACAAGGCGAAGGCATCTGCTGCTGAACCTGCAAAGCCGGCGAGAACAGCTCCATCATAAATTGCTCGGACCTTGACAGCGCCGTGTTTCATGACCGTATCACCAAAGGTGACTTGTCCATCACCACCCAGGGCTACTTTTCCATTATGTCTGACTCCCAGAATTGTTGTTGCGTGAAGATCGGGAAACATGTTCATATCATTGCCTCTTATTACTTGTCATTGCTTCAATTTTCCTAAAGCCGCTGAATATATATTCGGCCGTAGAAGCAGCAATCCTTTTCGGCTATAAATCTGCCTCAAAATAAGGGGTGGTCTGTCTCTCAACAGCCACCCCTATGCTTAATGTGCAATTTCTCTTCAGCTTAGATATCTTCGAGTTATTTCATTTCCTTCAGATATTTAAGAAAATCTGATTCTGGCGTAAGTACAAGTTTGGTCTTGTCATCAAAAACAGTCTTGTACGCATCCAGTGTTCGAATGAATTCATAAAAGTCTGGATCCTGGGTATAGGCATCAGCATATATTTTTATTGCCTGTGCTTCACCATCACCACGAACAGACTGGGCTAATTTGTAGGCATCAGCCAGAATAACTTCACGATTCTTATCGGTCTCGGCACGTATTTTTACAGCCTCTTCATCACCTTCAGATCTAAACTGTTTTGCCATTCTCTCTCTTTCAGCCCGCATGCGATCGAACACGGCCTGTTCGTTTTCACGGGGTAAGTCAGCCCGCTTGATACGAACATCTACAATCTCAATCCCATAGTCTGCGGCTGTGAAGTTGGCGTTTTGCGTCACCTTGTGCATGAGTGAGTCTCTCAACGTAGAAACGATTTCATGCATGAGGTGGGTTCCCAATTGCGTTCTAAGGCTCGAATAAATAATATCATCCAGGCGAGGCTGGGCGAGAGCTTGAGTTCTCATGGTTTGCATGAATTTTAAGGGATCAGAAATTCTCCACTGGGCATAATTATCCAGGATCAAATTCTTCTTATCCTGTGTTAATATCGTATTGGGAGCACTGTCATATTCAAGGAGACGCTTTTCAAATACAGTGGCAGATTGAATAAATGGTATCTTAAAATTCAATCCAGGTCTGGTAATATTTCGAACAGGCTTTCCCAACTGAACAATTACGATCTGTTCAGTTTCATCCACGATCATAATGCCACCATAGCCAATCAGAAGGGCTAGTGCGAGAATAATAGTCAGTCCAAGATTTCTCATTTTGCACCCCCTTTCACTTTCTCCAAGCTTAGGACATTGACCAAACCACCGGCATCTTTGCCATCAACGACATACTTATCCAGACCGGGTAATATTTCTTCCATGGTCTCAATATACATACGGGTTCTGGTTACATCCTTGGCCTGTCGGTATTGAGCCAACATCTGAGTAAAGCGTGATGCATCACCCTCTGCCTCCTTGATTCGTTTTTGTTTGTAGGCTTCAGCTTCCTGAAAAGCCTGGGCGGCCTCACCACGAGCTTTTGGGATAATTTCGTTCTGGTACCCCAGAGCAATATTGACTTTCTTCTCTTTTTCTTCTTTGGCGGATTGTACATCCTTGAAAGCAGCATCGACTTCCTCCGGTGGTGTCACATCCTGTAGCTTGATCTCAGCGATATAAACACCAGCTTCGTAGCTATCCATTACTTTTTGGAGCAGTTCTTTTGTGGCAGCCTCAATCATGGCTTTTCCCGTCGTCAAAGTTTGATCAATGGGTTGTGATCCTACGACCTGTCTGATCGATGCTTCGGCAGCGTGGGAAACTGCGCGCTCCGGGTCGGCAACACGAAACAAAAATTTTCCTGCATCTTTTATCTTATACTGGACCACTACTTCAACACTAACAATGTTTTCATCGCCTGTCAGCATTAAGGCTTCTGTAGGCACATCTTTATATTGTGCAGAATTTGAAGTTCCCCCGGCCCGAACTGTACGAAAGCCCAATTCCAATCTTCGAACCTCTTCCACATTCACCAAATCAACAGTTTGGATTGGCCATGGAAATTTAAATCTTAAACCTGGCTCGGTAATCTGGCTAAGTTTGCCAAATGTTTTAACGACACCATTCTGTTCTGGATCAACAACATAAAATGGTCCGGCAAAAAATATCCAGACCAATAACAATAATAATACAGGGTAGATAAAGGTTTTCATTCCAAAATCTGGAATCTCAACCTCACTATCTCCAATCACAACTCGCTTTCCAGCCATATTTTAACTCCTTTTATTATAGCCTTTTAATATAGCAATACACGCAATGAAAGTCAGGTGAATACGTGATCACGCGGATATCAGTTCCAGTGCGCCTGGTTTTTGAGATAGTTTATTATAGGATATATTCATACTGCCTTTTAATATCATTCCGCTATGAAACAATTACCCACACTTTTGAAGAATGTTTTAACCCTGATTGCCCTTGCGTCCATTCTGGGCATCTCATCTCAGGCCGTTTTACCAAATGGGATCGCACTAACGACAGAAGTTACTATGTTGGTAACAGATTCAAGTGAAGTGGCTGTCCCATCCATCTCAATCAACCCCAGTGGGGATGTCGAATCCGCATCAAATATTGCTCTCCAGGGAGTTTATTTCGCCTGGCAAAACAACACAGCTTTGATTCTTGATGCGAGAAGTCCTGAAGAGTACGCTGAGGGTCATATAAAAAATGCCATTAGTCTGCCCGTCCAGGATTTTATGGATTCGCTTGCCTATCTGGAAAATCTTGATTTCGATGGCCCCATCATCACCTACTGTGATGGTGAGGACTGTAATGCTTCCATAGATCTGGCATCAAACCTGGTAATGATGGGCTTTTCAAAGGTAAGTTTCTTTTTTGGTGGATGGCAAGAATGGAAGGATGCAGGATATCCCATCGAGGAAGCTCACTGATGCTATCAAGTCTGGAAAATTTTCTTAAAACAAAAAATGGTATTTTATTTGTTCGTTTGATTCAGGCCGGGCTCGGTCTCTTGTTTATCTATGCCAGCCTCGACAAAATCTGGCATCCCGGTCTTTTTGCAAAATCCATAGCAAATTATCGCCTGCTTCCCCTGCCACTTCTCCACATCTCAGCAATTGTGCTCCCCTGGCTGGAAATGGTGTCTGGCATAGCGCTACTCTTGAATCTGTATGGCCGAGCGGCCAACATCATCATAGCAGGTCTGCTGGGTATTTTCATCATTGCCATTGCTGCTGCGATGATAAGGGGACTCGATTTTAATTGCGGCTGCTTCAGTGTAGATGGTGGAGAATCGAATATGGGTGCTCTTAAACTATTTCAAAATCTGGGATTATTGCTCGCTACGAGTTTCGTTGAATTCAACTTCAGAACGGTTCAAAAGGATCTCCAGGAATAAAACTTTAAATCTTCTCTTGTTCGCTTCCAACTTGCATTTCAATTGGTAATTCGGACAATAGCTCAGAGTGCTCCAGATAACGTTTGATGTGGTGAGCTAACATACCTGCATGATAGCCATCCACGATACGATGATCGAAGGTGCCAGTAAGTGGGAGGATCTTTCGAATAACGATCTCCCCTTTCCGGACCACCGCTTTATCTTCCTCTTTGCCCATAATGATTACCGCTGGCAATTTTGACCCCGGGAAGAGTGCTGCCATACCGGTCGTCAAACCGTGAGATCCAATATTTGAAAGCAGGATGGAACCAAAGGCATTATGTCCCAGACCCAATGACTTGATCTGAAGACCAAGTGTATTGGTTATAAAGCGAAAAAGTAAAAATGCCATCCGTCTGAACGGCCAGGGGATCTTAGCCATGAAGGATTTATTTTCCATGGTATCATTGTCGGAGCCACCCCTCGCTTTGGAAACTCGATGCCGGATCTCATCGGCGATCTGGAAAACAGTCTTTTTATGAGCATCATAAAGTTTAACGCTGGTCATTTCTTTACCACCGTGCATGTTGACTGCAACGGTGACAATAACTTCATCTCTTAAAACAACAGACCCCCGCTTCACAAATGCGTTCATTTCAGGGATATCCCAGCCAAGGGAGCGACCGATAGCACCGGCCACAAGATGGGTCATGGTAATTCGTCGACCCTCAGCTCGATTGGATTTTATCATCTCCCAGGCTTCGGTAACATCGATCTCCAGCGTGCCATATATTTTCCCCTCGTTGGGGGCTCCATATACTGCTGTAGAGATGACCCTCCAGGCACTATTTGCTTTTTCCATGCTGCCAAGATAAAGCAGATTTAAAAACAACCAATCGCAAATGGGTGTATTTTAAAAAGCATTGAAGTGACGGGGAAATTGTTTTGCCGTCGGTGGGGACAAAACTATATTGCCTCGCTTTTTAAGAGCGAAATCAGGTATCACGAACCTTGTAATTCGTAATTCCTGATTGTCTCAGGGCCGCGTAGCTCAGTTGGTAGAGCAGTTGACTTTTAATCAATTGGTCGTAGGTTCGATTCCTACCGCGGTCACAACCCTAGG
>CAZVSF010000163.1:0-7245 GCA_964630195.1 uncultured Lentisphaeria bacterium | reverse complement strand
TCGCACCACTCTCTTTCGGTTCGACTGATGAGGTGTCCGGGCTTTGGGGCGAGGTATTGGCTATGGTCTCCAGCATTGTATTGGTCCAATCTCTGTCCCGGGGTGATAAATGTAGCTTCTGCATTTCCAGAACGATTTCGCGGGCCTGCTTCAGGTCCCGCTTCTTATAAAGAGAAACTGCCTTCTGCCGGCGTGACTTCATGTCCTGCGCGTGAGCCGCCGCTCCTTTGGCATGACGCTCTATGAGTGCCAGGGTCCGGGAGGAGACAGGTTTGGGCAGTAGACCTTCCTGGCGTTTCACATCCTCCAGACGTTCCCCCGCCCGGTACCAGTCGCCTCTATCCATTTGACCCGAGACCTCCTTTTGCAGTGCAGCCAGGTGGTGTTGGTTGCGCTTGTGCAAACGGACGTTAACTACACCGGCAATAGCCTCATTGTCCCGTGAGTTGATCAGCAAGACAGCCCGGTACGATGCCTCAGAGGCATCGAAATCCCGCTTGCTCTCAGCCGCCCGTGCTGCTTTCTTGGCTCCCTGTACCACCTTACTGGTCAACTCAGCTGGGATAACCAGACCTTTTTTACGTGCCTGATCGATGGCGGCGGCGGCCGCTGCGAATTGCCCCTCTGCGGCCAACTCCCTGATCTCTTTAATGACCTCGTCAAGATGCTCCTCGTCCTTTTCAGAGGCAGTCTGTTTCTTCTCCGCCTCTTTCAGGTCCTTTTGTCCAATGCTCACCTGGAAACTACCAGAAGCCGTGCCGAGGGCCAGACCGTTGCTGTCTCTGACTTCCACGCTGGCCTGGCATTGGCCGGTCTCACTGCGCTGAACGCGGGTCGACTGGGCTGCAGGGTTTCCGGAGATGGAACTTCCTTGGTTGACCCGCCAGGAATAACGCAGAGAACCACCCGGTGGCGTGGGCGAAATGTTGGCCTGAACCGCGACATCCTGAAATACCGCTATTGCGCGAGGAACTTCCACCAACCTTCCGTTGCGCCACACCCTGGGTGTAGGTCCCATGGGTCCGAGAACTTTTACGCTAACCTTGTAAGGTTTAGCCCGGACCGTCACCGATTTAGTGGCAAGCTCCTCGCCGTCAACGCGACTCTTTAGATGGACGGTAACCATGACCGGATTGGTGTCTTTGGGCGTATAGGTGTAGATCTTTTCGTCCGCCGTGGCGCCAGGGGAAAGGGCGTTGCCGGAAATTTCCCACCACCAACTCGCATCCATGGCCGGGACAGCAGGTATGTCTATGGCTTTTACCGTTACCTTCTCACCGATTCGAGGGTTCTCTGGTGAATATGTCAACTCTACCTTTGGAGCGATTACGTCAACTTCGACCTGATTAGAGGAGACGATAGTATCCAATATTTCACCATTCTTTTTCAGCACTTCCACCCATATTTTCTGAGTACCCTCTTGCCTGAACACAGCCGAGTTATTGACTTGTGCCACACCCTCCGGCTGTGTAAATTGCACATCATCAAGTGGCTCCCAACGCAGGTAATACAAATCGGCCGCAGCAGGCTTGTCACCAGCTCGAAGCACCAGCCGAAGCGGCACGATCTGGCCAACGATCACCGGTTTGGTCCCATCCTCACGACTTAGCCCCGCTGTTATGTTCAGAACCTCTAGTTCCAAACTGGAACTAATTGTTTGCCCCTTGGCATCTGCAACCTGCAGAGTCACTTTATTGGTGCCTGGCTTGTCCGCTGCATAGCTAAATGTCAAGCCAGCTGTTTCCTTACCACCCTGCCACCACAACTTGTATGGCTTGGTGCCACCGTTTATCCGGGCTGTGATATGCACAACCCGCCCCACCGTGATTTGTGTCAGATCTGTAGTTAGGTGTACGTCAAGTTTCCCGGACTCCTCGGGAACCCTTTCCCCATTATCCGGCAGCACAGTCCCATCCCGCTTATGTTCTGGATCAAAGCGATAAACGAACCGGTAACCAGCAGCGCTGGGCGGACCGCTCCCCTTAGGAGTCACATGCAGCAAGACGCCCTTGCGGCCGCTATCCACTTGCCACTCCAAGTCTGAACAAGTCATGCTGGCACTGTGCTTTTTTCCTTCGATGACAGCAGTGGAGCAAAAGGTATGCTGCAGATTTCCTCCGCCGACATAGCCGCCTTTCTCATACCACTGGTCCACCCCGACATAAATGAAACAGCTGTAGGCGTACATCAAATTGCCTTCTCTCCCACCACTACCTTTTACCCCGACGGTCAAGTTGAATTTGATGGTATCTCCCGGTATCAGTACCGTGGGTGGGCGATTCCAACTGCCGTTGCAATAGTAGTCGGAATAGTTTTTTATGTACTGATGATGGTGCTTTCTTGAATAGAGTTTAAATCCGCCAGGCGTGCCATTTGCGGTATGTTTGTCTCCTGGCTTTTGGGGCTTGCCGGGATCTTCAACAGGTTCGCTCCTTACCAGTACCCAAGCGCCTTTGCCTGCGGTTGGTGGTGGAGGTTCTTGCTCAGTGTTATCTTCCCTATCAGACTTTTCTTTGTCGGTCTTCTCCTCACGTGTTTCCGCTTCTATGACCCTAACGGCAGGTGTCTCTCTTTCAGACCTTCTGCCGAAACGATCCGTTACAGTGACTTTAAACTTAATGTACTTGCCAGCAATTCCAGCGGCAGATTTAGTCGCACAGGGACTACTGGAAATCACTGTTGGACACCAGTTTGCAGAAATACCCCCCGATGTTTCACACCATTCAACCCATCGGTAGAGATACTTCTCAGTCGATTCATGGACTCCTGTGACAGGGCTTTCGACACACACTTTAAGATCCTGGTTGCTTTCTATCTCCCTGGGCACACTGCTCAACCTGATCACAATATCGCCTGAGGGAGAAACTACGAATTGCCGAGTAGCCTTACCCTGCCGGAGAATCTCTCCGTATGTCTTGCTTTCGGGAGAATTACCAATATCCAGCACTAAAATTGATACTTCTACTTTGTCCTCATCATCGAAGTTCGTTGCATCGAGTGACACCGTTTTTTGATTGTCACCAATGACCATCGACTCACCATTATTAACCTTTACAGACCACTGGTATTTGAGTCGACCGCTGTTTACCTTTCTGATTACGTCTACAGTCAGTATTGAGGGTTCAGTAGCACTGATTTTTCTAAGTTTTTTCGGCATTATTGAAATGGTTAAATCGTCCCCGTTCGAATCTGAAACGGTGATAGGAAGGAAAAAGCTTTCAGTGTAACCAACATTTGTTTTGGCTTTCACCCCAACAAGTACCTTCTTCCCTTTTTTACCTTTACCGGAGAATTGAAAGCTATTGTCTTTAAACCTGTCATCTCGCTGGCCATCAACTGACCAGGCATATTCAACCAAATGCTGCCCCTCCGGCAGACGCCCCTCCGGCTCGACTGAGATGTCAGTAAGATCATTTTCCTGCACCGTCATCGGTTGCCTGTTGAACTTGAGCTTTATTTTGGGGCACTTTTCTTCAGAAAGAATCTTGACGCGCTTTTGTTTTACGACAGCTTTCTCATCGGCCCTCTGAGCATCCATACTTGCCCATGCCTTCAACTGAATTACGTTGCTGCCGCTGAACTTAGGGATCAGTGTTACTTGGGACTTATCTGCGCCGGACAATTCAGCACCATATTCCAGCAGACTCCATTTGGTAACGCAGTCATCGCAGACCCGGTTATACAATATGCTGTAACTTGTCTCAGACCCAACACAAACTGTACCAGGACCACTGATGTCCTTTATTTTTAGATCAGACTGCCGACTCTTGAGCTCCTTGAGTGCCTTGTCGTAGTCCTCCCTACAACCCGTTGCTATCCATGCATTAGTTTCCTCATATACTGCAAGACAGATGGAGGGGATTACAAGCGGTCTGAGTAGGTCTTCAGTAATCTTATCCCGGTCTATGATTTTCTCTGCTTCACGGCGGCACTTTCTGATCTCACTATTTATCCTTGACAGGAGCTTTCGAGCGTCTTTTGCTTTTTCTGCTATAGACTTTTCTGAACACGCAGGGAAGAATCCTTTTATCCATTCATAGTCTTTGCCCTGATCATTCTTTCGAACTTCCGTGTCCGGGTTGGTTGCCTCCCATTTATGCTTAATTGCGAGGATCGACTCGTTATTCCTCTTTAGTAGACTGAAATTTTCCACCAATACCTGAAGGTTTTTTACATCTTCAAGATATCGGTCTCCATCTAACCGACCCTGAATCACAAGATCTATTTTGAAATTTACCAATGACGCTTTGCATTCCAGTTCCTTCTCTATATTGATCACTTCCGTAAGCCTGTCCCCGCCTAACCAGGCTCGTGCTTTCTCAAGCTGATCGATAACCCCTGTAAAAAACTCAATCGCCACACTATCGACTTTCTTTTTGTAGATTTTATGCAAGTTTTCACCGTACTTGCTCCCTCGCGTATCCCAAGTGTGAGGAAACCCGCCCATCCTTCCATTAGAGACTGCATCTCCATCCAGCATATTTTGATACTGTAAAAGAACAGGATGGTTCTTGATCTGTGGAATGATCGTCTGGAATACCGCACCGCATCTAAGAGAAAGCTTGACAATTTCATCTCTGCCACTGAGGGTTATTTCATTATCCGAGGGGCATTTATAGGTTAAGCTTGAAATCCTCCATGCATTGTCGGCTTTCTCAAACTTGGCACCCCTGTATAGCTCATTCACCATGTCTTCGTAGCGCCACTCCCCCATCTTGCCAACACCCCACTCTGCGGCACCCTCAACCATTCCGTAAAGCCCTTCTGGAATAGCGAGTGGTGGGAACAATTGGTAAACCGCCTCTACTCCCATCCTCAGATAGTTGCCCTGGTAATAGGCCTCCCACGCCCCACCAACTGGTGTACGCCGCCTGAAGATCTCGACCGAGAGATTCTTGAATGACTCCAACCATGTTTTTGCACTCACTACGGCTTCATAATACGACTTAATTTCCATCCCAAGGTTAAAGGCCTGAAAAGCTTGGCTCTGTCCGATCTTTCCAAGCACCGAGTCATTGAGTGCTTTATTAATGGCCCCAATCTGTGGCACTGAAATGAGTGTGTAGGTATTACCCTGCATCTCAAGGTCAAGCACTCCTGTAGCTCGCATCTTTTCTATAGTTAGATTGTCAAGAGTGTCCAGAAAGTTGTTGAAAGCAGGCAGCATTTCTCCAGGATTCTTGTAATAATGCTGGATACGCGACCTGACCATCGCTATCATGATCTTTGCCATGTCTGGATTTTCAACTGCCTTTTCAATGAGTTGCTTAAGTTTTTTCTGTTCAGATGCGGGCAAGGAAAATATTTTATTCTTGAAATATTCAGTAAGTCTGGTCATTGCATCGTGGGCTTCTTTGGGAAATTCAACGCCCTGGTTTTTAAATTCTTCGAATTCAGTTGTCAGGTCCTCAAGTAACCGTTTTCGCTCTGCGTCGATATTTTCAAGATTATTCTCTGACTTCTTTTTGCTGGTCACCAACTCATTGATCATAATCTGACGTGCCTTAACGCCCTCTGTAATGTTGTGCTTGATAACCTCCAGCGCCTGGCTACCCATTTTTTGAAGGGCTTCGATGGGGGCCTTTACCCACTCCGGCCCCATGATCTCTCCGGCAATTTTGTAAATGTCTCGCAATATTTGTTCAGGCGTTCCATCACCCTGTTTTGCTTCTATGATCCTTTTCACGCCATCCACCAGTGCCGGGTTTTTTGGGGACAATGTCATTCCAGGAACTTCGGCAAGGAATTTCACATGGTCAATCGAGCTCCTGTTAAGGTATTTTGCGATCTTGATGATCTTCTCGTGGATGGCTACGTTTGCATGAATGCCGTCTTCAACTAAATGCCTCATGAACTCAAGACTGATGCCGGGCTCCATGTCATAAGTTTGCTTAGGGTTAAACTTTTCCTCGATCAGGATCATGAGCTTATCCTTGCCGCCCATTTTTTTCTGTACATTATTTTTGAGAATGGCAAAGGTGAGGCTTTTCTCAGCCGGCGTTGCGACTCTGGTTTGCAGTTTCCCGTTGAAATATTCAATCGTGCTGATTTTGCCACGCTGGATAGCATCTATCTCAGCCCAATCTGCACCGTAAGGACCTTTATACACAGCGCTTGTTGCCGCCCTTTGAGCGGTTGCCAGCGCATCGATCGCTAGCATATCAAGGCCGAATATCTCATCCATCGCACTCGCAAATAGATCTCTTATCACGATTGATGCATCTGTTGTGAACATTATTATTGAGAAGTCAATATCTCCCAAAAACCGCATTTTCTCCTTTCCCTCCGTGACCCACCCTCCTACGTCCATTTTGAATATGAAAGGAGTCTCAGGATGCTGCTGAAAATACTTAAGTGCGGCTTGTTCCCAGGCTTGCATGACCCCTTTTCTTCTGGCAAACATCAGTTCGCGCTCGATATGGCCGTATTCTGCATCCCAGTAATTCTTTCCTGCTATGGGGTCTTCGAAGCCATTAATAACTTCTGCCTGGAAACCAGCGAGATGCTCCTTAACCCTGAGGTCTTTGCGACCCATTTCCTTGAAAAAACCTGTTAAATCAGCCTCCGTCAGTGAGCCTGCCTTCAACTTGTCGAGCATCCGTTTAGCTTCTTTTATCTTCTGGTCCTCAGGCGACCAGCCTGCATTCCTTACCTTTCTTCCACCAGTCTTATCGACTGTGACTGCCACCTTGTCAGACCAATTAAAAGACTCGATTCTAGCGCTAATAATAGCCACTGCAGATTGACCCGAAAGCGCTACCATCTTGCATGAAAGTGTTACTCCACCCTGCGTACAGTTAAGACTTGGTGTCCATTCCCATTTGACTTTAGTGTCAGGCGACACATTGTCCACGCTCACAGCAAATACCTGACTGACTCTAACGGACACCTCAGGTGAGACGAGCCGGGGCTCAGTTTGAGCATCAGATGTTGCGGAAAATAGTAAGAGTAATAAAAGCAGGAGAATCGCGGCATTTAGAGGAAGTGATACGCGGAAAGGTGAGTCGGCGCTCCACCATCTTTCTCGTCCATTTACCCTAGGACCCAACAGTTGGCATGCAGGGATCCGTCCACTGTACTTTTGCATAGTGCTTTATTGATAAGAACTTGCTTTTTCAGAGCGGAAAAGGAAAAATTTTAAAATTGTGCCATGTAATCTACTGAAACCCAATATGTAGTAGGGTCAAATAAAAAACCGCAATCATCGCCCGGCAACCAACGATTCGATCTCAAATATTGGATACC
>CAZVSF010000162.1:0-7303 GCA_964630195.1 uncultured Lentisphaeria bacterium | reverse complement strand
TTAGTCATCCTCTTCCGTCACTTCAAGAATCTTCAACCCACCCAGTCCACCAGCAACGAACAAATAGTCTTTCTTAACTTTGATAGCATTTACTGATTCTAGATCATCCAGACGAAACTCACCGATCAACTGAAGATCATCAACATCACAATCTCTTGAATCGAATTTATCCCTGGTATAGGCAACATAGACCCCTGCCTCTCCATTAGACATATACAAAGTCTTACTGTCTGTTGAAGCAGCATTGGTGACGGTCACGGAGGGGTCGAGACCTTCTACTTCAGGTGGTTCTATCTGGTCAATCACAGATCCATCATCAAGACATATGATCTGTGTCCCGCCATCACCCAGTGCCAGGATGGCTTTTTTGCGATGAATCTCAATAGTAGATTTTGAAAAATCAATCGTGGCACCTTCCAGCTCATAGTCATTCAGCAGCTCACCTGAATCATAATCAAAGGTCACCATTCGGGCTGGGGTGCCGGCGACTACTGCCACATCAAGCCCATCAGTGGCGACGCCACGGGCATCTTCAACAGGATATGAGAATACGACTTCATCATTATTCAGCCTGATCACGGTGACATAACCACTATCGGCGCCTGACGTCACAAAAAGGTGATTGCCGGTAACTTCTACATCTGTGGCAGCCCAACTGGGAACATCAAAAGTTTGTGTCTCATCTGTCAGCTCATCATGCCTGATACGGACCTTTTCGACCACAGCAGTTGATTCGAATTCATCTCGGTTGGTCGCCATAGCCAGATATAAGTAGTTGCTTTTAAATGTCAGGCCGTTCACATCTGAATCTGTAAATAACATCGATGAAACAAGTTCTGGATCTTCTTCATCCTTTATGTCAAAAATATCCACAGCGCCAAGATAAGGTTCCCCGATCATGTTGTAGGCGATATAAGCTTTATTGCTCTTGATAAATATGTCGGTTGCCTGAAGGACTTGCCCATCGATGCTCGGAGGGTCTACCTCCGCAATCAACACCAGACTAACTGGGTCCACTGCTGGTTTTGCCAGCCCCCCAACCTGCAGGGAGGTATCGATCTCAATGATCTGATTTAGATAATTCACCCGACTGGCCAGTGTTGATGTATTATTTTCCAATATGATCCGGCCATCTGCAGGTGCTTCAGTACAATAGTTTAACAATCCAATGCTGGCAACCAGCAAGACCAGTAATAATATTTGATTTCTTTTTTTCATTTCAAAACCCCTCTACAAAATATTTCATCCTCGGAAGATGACTTTTTTTTACCCAGAACCAAATGGAGATATAATGAATCTAAGCCCGTGTAATTTATATCACTTCGAGGCATACAGCTTGAACATATTTTAGTCTTAAATAATATTGCTCTAATAGTTTCTGGTTAGTGATAGCTGCAGTCCGGTATCTCCCCGAAACGCTTTTGCCCTGGTTTCAAGATTGGAAAAATGAGCACCAATATCCATATCCCAGTGGGGAGCAACATTGACTTTATAATTGAAACCAAAATTACGACTACCTAAAAAGCCGATCTCCTCTCCTCCTAGATCCACATCCGGCGAAACACCCGATCCAGCGTACAATTCAATATAGTTGGGAGGACTGGCAAGATATTTTCGCACAGCCATGATCCAGGATTTTGACAGGCTGGAATTTGAAGGCGAGAGATAGGTTTTAAAACTGAACCAATAGGACTTCCAGTACTTGCCCAGGGACCCGGTATAGATAAAAATTTGTTTATCCGGAACCTCAAGATAGCGAAATCCAAGTGACGCTTCGAAATCTTTCGGAAGTGATTGAAATCCTTCAAAACCAGCTCGAAATGAAGGGAAAAGATCCGATTTGGAGAATCCAACGCCCGTATACAGATAGGTCCCCTTTCTCAAGGTCGGATAAGATTCTATTTCGATCTGAGTTGCGGTGTTTTGAAAGCGATTCGCATAGTTAAGTTTGAAGATGATTGGCCCTATTGACAAGGGCTCTTTATGTTCAAGCGAAACCCAGTGCCAGGGATCGAGACTGGGCTCAAGGACAAAAAATTGCCACTCCGTGCTCGTCTCTGCCAGACGATTATGGGCATAGCGAATGGTCGTGGAGCGCTTGGGTTTTTCCGTATCGAGTTCTTCAGAAATAAGTACCGGGGATTCTACCGGGTTTAAGCGATCTTTAAGTGCCAGCGCTTCCTCATTTGCTGGATCTAGCTCCAAAATCAGATCTACACTATCCAGCGCCTGGGCAAGCTTCCCCTGATTGAAAAAAATTCGGACTTGCTTCATTTTATAATTGAGCTCTTCAGGATATTTTTGAATTGAGCTGGCCAGCAACTCCAGCGCTTTTTCGTCCTGTTTTGACCAAATGTAAGTGTCCAATAAAGCATTCCTGGCATCCTGATAGTTTTCCTCAGCCTTCACGACCTGGAGCAGTTCCATTTCAGCTTGAGCATAGTTACCACTCCAGCTATAGCACCTCCCCAGCAGAATCCGAAAATCATGGTATTCGGGGTTTTGATCCAGTGCCCTTTCACACATCAGTATTGCCTGGTCTCTGGTCTTCTCCTCCATGGCAGCCTGACGCGCTTCTGTATAGAGAGAATCCAGATTTTCCTGTGCATAAGCTGGCAATGCAAAAAATGATACGATGATGACAAGATGTCGTAGCATTTCAGAATTACACATTGATTGTCTCAACGTAGTTCCCCCCAGCTCAACCCTGTAATGTAAAGTGTGGTTACAAGGAACAACAGAGGTGCAAAAATTAACAATACAACATCTTGAGAGAAAAATATCAATTGCCTGCCAGAGGATAGAAATGCGAGGGCGATCCCTGCGACACTTATGAGGGAACCGCCAAGTGAAACCAAGAGAAATTTAAAATTAGCAAATCCTTTTTTCACTGCGATGAAGGGGGTGGTAATAACAACGAGGGCAGCAATGCTATGAAAGACAGGATAGACAATTCTAGCCATTAGTGGTGTATTCATGAATCGGCTCAAGGTGACTAAAATCAAACCAAGAACCATTAACACAAGAAAGTATCCTTCCATTTTTGGGAAATACTTCGAGATCAACCCTGTTGCCCAGGAAAAAGGGATCAAAGAAGATATGATAGCGACCAGCTTATTGCTTAAACCCCCGCCCATGATCCCCAGAATGCCCCATCCATAAATACTGAGGAGCAAACTGGCTATACCCATGACTGCCAGGGCAATTCCGTGATAAAGGTCTGCATAATTTTCTGGGATCGCTTCACTTCTACGCGTCCTGAGAAACCACAACGCCAGTAAAGAGACAGAGTAGGTAGCCACTAAGAATATTTGATCAAACAGTCCCATCCCCTCTCCTTTCAGTGTGTGAGAAATTGCGTTTCAACAGCTTATAATCTAATTGCTTTATGGGAGTGAAAAACCTGTTGTTTACCCCAGGCTTGAATGGAATATGCGTTACGTATCATTTTATACTATATCAATTATTAAATAATTATTTTGATTTTTTACTTGATTCTCCGTCTCTGATACCATAAAATACAACCAATCAAACCAAACAAAAGGAGGTATTATGCAGCGCAATAGCGTAAACAAAGTGCTATTGGTTGGGCGTACAGGCAGCGATGCTGATGTACGATACACGACAAACGGAATGGCCATTGCCACCATCAGCCTGGCCACCACAGAAACCCGAAAGGATGGGAAAGGAGAGTTTCAGGACAATACTGAATGGCACCGCGTAGTGGTTTTTGGCAAGACCGCAGAATTCACAGAAAACTATGTGAAAAAGGGTGCCCTGATTTATGTCGAGGGACGACTTCAAACACGATCATGGGATGACAAAGAGGAAAAACGTCATTTTATGACAGAAGTTGTCGGTGAAAAACTCACCATGTTGGGTGGGTGGAAAAAAGGTAGTGAGGAGAAGGCAACCGCTGCCGTTGCAGAGTCAGAGGAGGAAGTTCCCTTCTAGATAACCTGTATTCTCGGGAAGCCACGCCGGCCGGCACCTCCAAAAGAGAAACTGCTTCCACAGAAAAGGACGCTTTCCTCCATGTAAGTCAATAGCTAAGCGTAAAATAACCAAAGCTCACACATTTACACCAGAATCCATCATGGATAGATGTATCATGGCTTGAGCCTGGCTAATTATAATTATTGTTCATATAGATCATTAAGATCAGCATGTGCAATTTCAAGAAACAATGTTGCCATTTTCTGGGTGACAGCTTCAAAGTAAGCAGCTCCCTTCTCCGCATTTGCCAGTCTGGGATCACCGATACCTGTATCATCAGTTACATCTGACCATTTTCGCTCGGTCCAGGCCCAGCCTTCTCTAATTCCTTTTATCTTTATTTTATGCTCATCCCCAGATCCTGCTTCAGCAAGCGGAAGCACGAGATCAGGTCTGATATGAAGCATGAGTGAAGTTTCCATTTCATCTGCGTGGTCACCTTCATTTTCAAAATATTCTGATTTGTCAATGCTGGAAAACCAATTTGTAAACGCCAGGAACATATCCGGAAAAAGTAACCCTAGTTCTCTCAGGACAGGTTTAAAATCATTCCCTCCATGTGAGTTGAATATGAGAAATTTTCTGATCCCCTGCCGATCCAGAGTGTCTAATACATCCCCAACAATAGCTGATATCGTGCTGGGGTTGATATTAATATCCAGATAAATATCTGTCTGACCTGTGTTCACTCCAAAGGGGATTGTTGGCAGCACAATGACGCGTGCGCCTTGTTCATAAGCCAAGCGTGCCGCTTCTGCGGCAAGATGATCAGATTCAAAAACATCTGTGGCGTATGGAAGATGAAGATTGTGTGCTTCTGTTGCCCCCCAGGGCAGAACTACCAGATCAACTTCCTGGTTCTTGATATTTTTCCACGTGTTTTCACCCAACAGATACGGTCGCATAATTCACCTCAATTTAAATCCTGGTTTGTTTGATCAATCCCGGGAACTGATCCAATACCATAAACGACAAAACCTCCCACAAAATATGCCACAATATCCCAGGGATCTCGAGTGGCGGCGCTATCAATCGCAGGGACAATGCCTTCAAATAATATGCTAAATAATAATCCTGCGAAGAGGATGTGCAGAAGCGTTAGTTGGAAATCATCAGGGATAAGCTTTAGCCTTTGTGCCAGATACACTGAAAGTGGTAAATAGACAGGAAGGGCTAATAGATCACCAAAATAGTTACTGAAAAAACTGAACTCCGATTGAGTGGGAATAATCAGGAATCGATTGAGCAGATAAAGGATTGACGATATCGCAGCCAGTATTATCAAGCGTTTGATCCTCGGATTTTGCACCAGCTTACTCTCCGATCTTTTGACCCAGATCTTGCTCGTAAACATCCTGTATATATGATTCCAACCAGGAATTGTATTTCTTCAAATCACGATTTTTTATACCCCGCTTGCGCCACTTCACCTGCAACTTTTCTGTTTTTTCAATGATCTTTTGTTCAGCAGGCATCACCATATCCAGCAAGCCTGTACCTGCCTGATTGGTCAGTTGCGAGTGAAGCAAATAGTCCTGTCCATTCCCCCGTTTGATCGGGAAGCATCTCGCTTTCAGTGCCATTGCAGCCGCATTTATGGGGGCAGGGTGGCCATTTACCGATACGACAAGGTCTGGGAGCAGTTTAGCTGATTTTACCCAAACCGGTGTCACCAGCGTAACGGGTTGCCAACCAAGAATCGTCCAAAGCGTTGTGAGTTGTGGGTCTTCAGCGGGGAGTACACCTTGTATCAGCAGAGTGGAGGCACTTGATGTTCGGACTACATAATCTTGAAAAAGGACATATTTCTCATCGCTTCGATCTACCGGGAGCGGTCTCGAGCGCAGGTCACTATCCAATAAACCATGTTTGAGATTTCGGGTTGCCTTGCCGAGGATGAACTCCACGGATATTGCATCCTGTTTCTCGAAAAGTTCGCTGGTCACATCATGCCGAATAAATCCGTAGCCCTTATTCTCAGTCCCGGACATGGAAAAATTGGTTCGAATCAGATAGCCACGGGGAGCAATATCAGTGTCTGTCACATCATATTTCGTATAATCGTAATACCCTTTTTCATAATATGCGGCGCCCCCACTGGCATCGATGACCCCAAAATTTGCTGCCAGTCCCCAGCGCCCTACACTGCTATCCATAAACGCTTCAAAATCATTGAGATCCCTGCAAACTCCCAGCACAGCCCTCATAAAGAGGCCTTCCTGATCATCGGGAACATCGCATACCTGACCTTGATTCAAATTGTAAGAAGCGGTATTCATGATGGCGAATCCAGCTTCGTTGGAACCCATCCAGATTTGATTTGAAAGTGTGTCTGACCTGTTGGCGACCCCAACAAAATCGAATTTACTACCAGCAATATATACGAGCTTGTTTTCCACTTCGCCGGTGTCCCTGTGCTTCCATAATAGCGGTCTCCCATCGTTGGTAGCTTTACCGCTGATCACTGCGGATGTACAGGAAAATCCTGGAGCAATTAACCCCAGCATAAAGACAGCGAGTAGAAAATGTTGACGCATCATTAGTCCTTTCCAGGAATCTGGTGATCTGATTGTTGTCTTTTAAAATAAGCATAAACAGGGAGACCGGTTAGTATCAGTATCAGAGAGGCAAGCACACCATCCAGCGGGAAGGCTTCAAAAGTGCCAACCAACAGGAGCAGTTGAAATATAATAGCCAGCACAGCCATAAGCTGCCAGACCGGGCTTTTGTATGTTGGCTGATAATCAGGTCTTTTCCTGAGCCAGAAAATAACGATATAAACTGCCAGGTTTTGCAAGATGTAAGAGAGGGTGAAATATCCCATCAATGCTTCAATCCCGCCGATGAAGATCAAGATAATGGCAATAACAGATTGAATAATAATTGAATTCGAAGGGGTTCCATGCTTTGGATGGAGTTTGGCAAAGACAGGGAAGAATAGACCATCCCTGGCTATGGCGTATTCGATCCTGGGTTGAACCATGATACAGGCATTGGCGGCTCCAACCATGGAGGTAAATGCTGCCAAAGCCAGAAATCCTGCCGCAATCCCTGCAAACCAGGGTAAATATTTAAAGGGGTTTGCAAACCCCCCACTTATCCCAACAAGCACCTCATGCGGAACCAGGGCTCCCGTTGCTGTCGCAACCAGAACATAGACTGTTGTGACCACGGCAAGGCTCCCCAGCAGCGCTTTTGGAAGTGTTTTGCCGGGATCTTTGATCTCACCGGCCATATACAGAATGTTGGGGAAGCCAGCATAGCTCCAAACGGTTGCTGCCACTCCTGCCATGATCAGAAGCAAGAC
>CAZVSF010000161.1:0-7348 GCA_964630195.1 uncultured Lentisphaeria bacterium | reverse complement strand
TTCTCAGCCACAAAATCCCAGTTGAAGATCTTCCAGATCTCTTCCAGATATTTTGGACGAGCATTACGATAGTCAACATAATAGGCATGCTCCCAAACATCCACTGTGAGCAAGGCCTTCTGACCGCTGGTCATGGGGTTGCCTGCATTGGCAGTTGATACGATAGCCAGTGAGCCATCAGCATTCTTAACCAGCCAGGTCCAGCCTGAGCCAAAATTAGTTGCTGCAGCTTTGCTAAAGGCAGCCTTGAATTCATCAAAAGAGCCAAAGGCTGAATTAATGGCATCAGCCAAAGCACCGGAAGGAGCACCACCGCCATTGGGTGACAGGCAATTCCAGTAAAAACTGTGATTCCACACTTGAGCGGCATTATTGAAAACACCACCTGAAGCTTTCATGATGATTTCTTCCAGGCTTGAATTTTCAAATTCAGTGCCGGGAACCAGGTTATTCAAATTAGTGACATATGCGTTGTGGTGCTTGCCATAATGGTAGTCAAGCGTTTCAGCTGAAATAACCGGAGCCAAAGCATCCTGGGCAAATGGTAAAGCTGGTAATTCGTGTTTCATTATTTATCTCCTTAATTTCAAGGGCTTAAGGTTACGTATTTTATCATCTTTACAGTATAATCGGAGAATCCCCCTTGTAAAGCGACAACTTTGCTGGAAAGTCCTTCTAAAATAGCTGCCAACAAAGCTACGGCGAAGGAAAATCATTGACTCACTCCACTGATCAATACATCAAAATTGTTAGATAATGTCAGTATCCATGAGACCGATCATGGCTTATTTTTCCAGCGAAGTGAACACAAGAACCCCACATCCTTTTCTGAAGCTTATCCTGTTGCTTTCAATGGTTATTATTGGCAGGGCCGAAATTATCCATGAGTCTGGAAATCTCATGGAATTTATAGGCGGAAACTCTCCGGGCACAGCCTATGACAATTACATAAGTCATGTATCAGAGGGTATTGCTGACCCCGGCTACAATGACTATGGACCCGATTGGATCGATGTTCAGAACAATGGATTTGGTAATTATCGGATTATCTCAGAGTTTTCCAATACACTGGAGCACTGGCGCAACATCTTTGAAGCGCTACTACAGAATGACCCTGACCTGGCCGATCAGTTATTAAGTGATTCGCTTGATACCTTCCACTACGATCTCATTGAGTTTGAAGATATAATTTTTGATCGCAGTTATTATCTGATTCGAGAGCGACTTGATTTGTCTTATTTCGATCTTAACCAGCCTGACGTCCTGGGAGACGAAGTGACGGGAAGTTTTGCCAATGGATGGGGTCTGTTTATCATTAACCCCGCTGCCAGCAGAAAGCACGTGATCATTGAAGCCCCGCACCCCTGTGATGATTTTATTTCTCCCTACCTGGCAACTGAAATGTTTCTCCAAACCGATGCTTTTGCCCTAACCATTTCCGGTGCGGGCAGGGAAGTTAAATGGACAGAATCAGGCAATTACACCAACAACAAATCATTATCAGATCCTTCTCGAAACGAGAACACTGTCTTCCAGGTTTTTCATGAAGTGCTTTGCGATTCCCTGATGCGGATAGGACCCCACTCTCCCCTGGTACTCCATACCCACAGCTTTGACGACAATGCTGCCCATGCAAACTTCCAGAGTATTGTCCTCTCCGGAGGCTGGGATGCTTCAAATGCAAATAAACCCATAAGAGATATTTCTGATGACAATCTTGACCTGGTCAATTTTACAGAGGAATATCCCATCACTGCAAATCAGTTCGGTACCCATGCTGCCGAGCGGATTGATGACTACTACCGGGTACACTATTCTGGTAATTTTCTATACCACGGGGCCAACCATGATATTGAAGTGCCTCACACATCAACATTATTGGGTCCAAATACAGGCGTCCAAATGAATTATCTCAGACGTTTTTTTGACAATAACGAAGTCTATGAACCCTGGGTTCAGATTGAATTCTTTGAAAAGCCCATGCTGTTTCAAGACATGGACATGCCTCTGGAAGTGCTCTACGCCGGTGATTATCCTACCTCATATTTGAATTACACCACCCTGTTGGCCTATTACCAGCCATTCATTGATGCTCTGGAAGCATATCTGACCAATTGGGATGATGTACCAGATGTGACACCACCACCACCCATCGAAAATTGGCGTACTGAATTTGATGGTCAAACCTATGTAAGTTTGCGTTGGGACCCGGTGTTTGACACAAACCATAAGACCTACAGGATTCTGTTTGATATTGACAGTCTTACGGATGACGCTCAAATCATGGATGCTTCCACAAACATACAATTTGCAAATCCAAACCTGAACCATCTCATCATTGAAAATCTAGATCCAGCAGGCGATTATGTCTTCCAGATACATGCCGAAGATCACTTTGGCAACGTGAGTCCCTTCAGCCCGATCATTCGTGACAATATTCCCGGGCATGAACCCATCAGCGTTTTGGAAAACTTCAATTCAGGTGCTATTGTTCTAGCGTCCTATTCTGATGAAGATCATCAACCGAATTCGTGGGCGTTGGCAACGGATAGAACCTTTATGAATTCTGACTATTCACTTGAAATTTGGGGCAATACCTGGAAATCTCAACCCATTGAACCCCATGCTATAGATGATGGCTCAGTTTTTCAAGTGGCCGCCTATATAGAAGATCGGGGAGAAATTCAAGGGATTGGTTTTCAGGACTCTCTCAATACGCTTTTCTATGCCTTTGATGGCAGCCAGCAATTAGACATTGATGAATGGGTTACCGTTTACCAGGGCTACTTTTCAGAGGATTCCTGGAATTTATTCCGGTTACCCATTGGTGATGATTGGTATGCTCATTTTGACTACTTCCCCCGATTGACCGATATCATCTATGTGAATGATAGAGATAATGACTTTACCGGGCGGATCTACTTTGATGAGATCTTTGATATCTCAAACGCCATTGCATATGCTCCTGATGTTGAGATCCAAAATTCCCAGGGTCAGGTTTACAGAAACGCCTCCAACGGAAGAAGTGTAGATATCAACTTCCTGGCGGTGGTCAACGACTCGGATAGTGAGAACCATAGCTTTCTTTGGTATTTTGGCGATGGGGAAACCAGCGACGTACCCAATCCTTCCCATACCTATCTGGTAGAAGATGACCACGATTACAGTGTCCTTTTACAAGTGACAGACGAGTCTGGAAACATGGGTCAGGCAAGAGCAACCGTTACTGTGGATCAAGGGAATGACAATTTTCCACTGAGGTTGAACTTTGTTGGTGATATCATGATCGCCCGCAGGTATGAAGACGCTGGCGGTATTCTGGAGACATCAGGAGTGAGTGGGATTTTTGAGCCCACCCTGGATGTTCTGGGGAATGCTGCTGATCTTAGTATCGCCAACCTGGAGTGTGTCATGACCCTGGATGGAATTGAGCACCCGACAAAGAGTGTCACCTATAAGGGTCGTCCAGAATATGTCCCGGGGTTGGCTGAAGCAGGTATTGATCTGGTTTCCCTGGCGAATAACCATACATTGGATTACGGGCTGACTGGATTGCAGACGACCCAGCAGGCACTCGCTGACAACAATATCCTTTACTCTGGCTCAGGAGAAGATAGTGACGAAGCATATCGACCCATTTTCACAAACAACCTGGGGGTTTCCATTGCCTGGCTGTCCAATAGCGACCGAACTGGACAATACAACAACTATCAGCCTTATCTGAATGCAGGATACAACAAACCCGGTTTTGCATATTTAACGCCCTATTATTTGTTACAACAGATCAATGCGGTTCGAGATGTTGCCGACCTGGTTGTAATGGAAATGCACGCTGGGAGTGAGTATTCCACAGCACCGGGGGGTGGCTATGATGGGTATTTTGGTCCACAGATACCAGCTCTTGAGTGGATTCCACCACTGGAATTAAGCATGAACTTTGATCAGGAAGCCGAAAACGACGAGGATGAAAATTATTCCCCGCTTATGGATGTTCCCCATATGTGGGACAGAGAAATTCGACACTTCGCCATAGACTCCGGGGCTGACCTGGTCGTGGTACATCATCCCCATATCATTCAAGGTTTTGAAGTTTACCAGGGAAAGCTCATCGCGCATTCCCTGGGGAATTTTATCTTCGATCTGAATTATCATGAAACCTTCCCTTCGGTCATTCTCAATGCAGAAGTCGACGCCAACGGTTTTTCTGCATTTTCTGCCACTCCGGTCTATCTGGATGACTATATCCCCGTCCCGGCACAGGGAGATCTGGGGCTACATCTCCTGGATTACCTGGCCAATAAATCCAGAGACCTTGACACCTATCTGTATGTAGATAGGGAGAATACCCGGGCTTCTGTCTGGCTGGACACACTGTCCATGCCACGCACATCCATCTATAATCGACGCGCTTTGGATATGCACCCCGTTGATTTCACCTTGGTATCGGATCCAATTGAAATTCACCAACAGGGTAACCTTTCTGCTTTGACACCACCCCCTGGACCAGGCTGGGAATATCGACTGGGGCGAGAGTTACTGTGGTATGGCAATATGGAGGATGAAGGCGCCAGCCAGTGGAATTTGAACAGCAACGATGAGTGGTTTGACCTGACTGAGGCACACGCCGGAGCGCGTTCCATCGGTCATTATCGCAACCCTGGTTCTGGTGACAATGTCATCACCAATCTGGAAAATCGTATTCGTCTTGATGCCACCAAAAAGCACCACATCTCAGGCTGGCTCAAAACAAGAAACAGCAATGATGTCAAAATTCAGGTGAGATATTATGCCAGCCGGACCAGCTCAAACATCCTGGCAACCCACGATATGAATCCCGGCGTGGATGGCACGACGGAATGGACCTATTATCAGCAGGAAACCACCCCACCGGGCAGCGCTACCTACTTTGATATTCGACTGAACACAAATACACCCACCGTTGGTGATGGGTTTGGTTGGTTTGATGATGTCCATTTCATCGAATGGTCTGAATGGCAAAATGCTCCCGATGAGAGCATTAAATCACCCAATGATTATTATTTCGTCCAGCTCAAAAATGGAAACGTACCTGAGAATCCAAACTTCGAATTTATTGAAACCATCTATTCGCTTACCGAGCCTATCATTCCAGCGTTTCAATCAGACGCGAGTATTGAGCTTATTGATGCTGAAATCCACTTCACAGACCTTTCGTCAGGACCCGTTGGCTGGTGGCAATGGGATTTTGGGGATGGAATTGGCAGTATCGAACAACATCCCACTCACATATATACGGAACCAGGAGTATATGATGTTAGCCTTGCCGTCATGGATCAATCAGGGACCCTTCAGACTGAAACCCAAGCATCCCTGATCCGCATTTTTTCTGAATTTCTGCCAGGAGATCTAAATTTTGACAATCAAACCTCAATAAGTGATATCGTTATTCTGGTGAATATTATCATCGGTGAGATAACGCCCAACGAGGCTCAGTATGAGACAGCCAATGTGAACGGAGATGACTATATCAATGTTCAAGACCTGGTGTCGTTGATCAATCTCATTTTGTATAATTGAAAATTTATCTCTTGAAATTAATAGCCTCTCCCCGCTATTTTATGGTTAACAATTAACCCTCAAAAACTAATTTCATCTTATGACCAATTGGCGTGTTGTAGACATCATCAAGACAAGTGCTGACTTTCTGGAAAAGAAGGGCGTCCCGGATGCCCGTCTGGATGCGGAAATTCTACTGGGTAAGGTGTTAAATAAAAATCGGCTGGAACTCTATCTCTTTTTTGATCGTCCCATGGGGAAGGATGAAATGGATATTTATCGAGAACTCATCCGGCGCCGAGGCAGCCGGGAACCCCTTCAGCATATCCTTGGGGAAACTGGTTTTATGAACCTGATCCTTAAGACCACGCCAGCTGCTTTAATTCCACGGCCTGAGACTGAAATTTTAGTTGAAAAAGCCCTGGCCATAAATTCTGAGGCTGGCTTAAGGATCCTGGACATTGGAACAGGGTCGGGATGTGTTGCCATCGCTCTGGCTCAATCGCTTGATAACGGAAAAATCCTTGGGATAGATATCTCAAGCGATGCGCTCGCTCTGGCAAAAGAGAATGCGCTGCTCAATGAAACAGAGGTGATCTTTCAGCAACTTGATATCCTTAAATCGCTTCCCAATATTGATAAACGCTTTGACATGGTCGTCTCGAACCCTCCTTATATTGCCCCCAGTGAAAAAGATCAGCTCCAGACAGAAGTCGCCCAATTTGATCCTGCCATCGCCTTGTTCGACGAGACTGACGGTCTCTCTTTCTATCATCGCTTTGCGGACATTCTTCCAGAACTACTTAATCCCGGTGGTCATTTTCTTTTTGAATTTGGCGGTTCACCCCAGGAACGATCTGTCCTCAATATTTTTATGGAAAAAGGCTTTCGTGATATTGAGATCATCCAGGATTATAATGGTGATCCCAGAATTATCGCTGGCCGGTATAGTCCATGACACTTTTGAAAGGAGCATGTTTTGTGGTCTAGAATCCTTCCCTATGTTTTAATGATCATTTTATTGGCGGCACATTTTAGCCGTGGGGGTAACGATATTCTGGCTGGCGTCGCCTTGCTGATACCAATCCTTTTCTTTGTGAAACAGAAAGCCGTTATCCTTTTTCTTGAGCTTATCGCCTATTTTTCGGCCGGCGTCTGGCTGTTCAGTGCCTACCAGTACATTCAAATTCGTTCCGCTGCTGGTGATGATTGGTTCAGGCTTCTGATCATTATGGGTGCAGTAGCGCTTTATTCAGCGTGGACAGGCTTTTTTCTCCGATCTGAAAAAATTCGAACTGTCTACAGAAAGTCTGAATAACTCCTGTGGGGGCCTTTAAAAAACCTTTCAACTCTTTTTGTGCAGATCTGAAAATTTCTTTGCCCATAATCGGTGGAGCCATGTATCCATGTTCCAATCCCGAGCTGGTAGCGGCTATCTCCGAAGCAGGAGGCATGGGTATGGTTCAACCATTGAGCCTAACTTATGTCCATGGCCATGAATTTCGAGAGGGTTTACGTTACATTCGCAGCCTCACCTCAAAACCAATTGGTTTGAATCTTCTCATCGAAAAAAGCTCTGAGCGATACCTGTCTCGTACTAAAAAGTGGCTCGATATTGCTCTGGAAGAAGGGGTTTCCTTCTTCATCACTGCTCTGGGGAACCCCAGAACTTTTGTGGATAAGATTCACGCGCAGGGAGGAATCGTTTACCACAACACGACCCATCGAAAATGGGCTGAAAAAGCCATTGCTGGTGGCGTGGATGGCTTGATCTGTGTCAATGACAGGGCGGGGGGCCATGCCGGTACCATCG
>CAZVSF010000160.1:0-7356 GCA_964630195.1 uncultured Lentisphaeria bacterium | reverse complement strand
TGTTTTAATGAGATGTAGTGATTGGTCCGTCCGTGCAAACGCTGGTGCGCATGGCAGGGATCCAAGCCGGACATCGTTTTGCCGGACGTGGGGGTCTTGGAGCCGTGATGGGATCCAAAAACATCAAGGCCATCGTGGCTCGTGGATTCTCTCATCAATTCGAACCCGTCCATCCTGCTAAGTTTAAAAAATCTGTCGCCCAGCTGAAAAAATATATTCAGCGATCTGAATTTCTGAAGCAATACCGCTTGTACGGCACCAATGCCAACGTGCGGTTTGGAATCAAATCGGGGTACACACCGGTACGGAATTTCCGCGACAGGTACCATCCGGCTACGGAAAAAACTTCAGGAGAAGCCATGGCCGAGCGTTATACCACCCGATCCTCCTCCTGCCAGCATTGCTCGATCAACTGCGGACATAAAGGCCATTTCAAAAATGGTAAGATGCACCAAATTCCTGAATATGAGACCAATGGAATGTTCGGGAGCAACATTGAGAACTTCAATACTGACCTGATCACCGAATGGAACGACGAGATGAACCGCCACGGACTCGATACCATTTCGGTGGGCGGAACCATTGCCTGGGCCATGGAGGCCGGAGAGAAGGGTATCTTCAAAACCAGCCTTTCATTTGGTAAAACAGAGAATATCACGAAAATCATCAGGGAGATTGCCTACCGGGATGGGGAAGGTGCCGAATTGGCGAACGGAACCCGATGGCTGAGTAAAAAATATGGCGGAAGTGATTTTGCCATGCAGGTGAAAGGTCTTGAAATCGCAGCTTACGATCCGCGGGCCGCATGGGGACAAGGACTGGGCTATGCGGTGGCCAATAAAGGGGGCGATCACCTGAGCTCTTTTCTTACCGGAATTGAAGTGATCTTCCCTTATATGAAGGCCCAAAGTATCAGAGGGAAAGCCAAATGGGTGATTTTCTTTGAGGATCTGTTTGCCGCGATGAATTCACTTCAGATCTGTCAGTTCACCGGATTTGGATTCATTACAGAATACCCAATCCCCAAATACATTCCGCAATTCGTTCTTCGTCCGGTGGTTACCTGGTTTCCCTCATTAGCCCAGCGCCTGATTAACTGGCAGGGATTGAATGGGATGTTCAGTGGGCTAACAGGCATCAAGCTCAGCCAGAAGGGCTTCATCAAAGCAGGCGAGCGCATCACAAAGCTGGAGCGAAAAATCAACCGGATCATGGATCCTGAGGGAGCCATTGATGGTTTGCCGGAACGCTTTCTGAAGGAGAAGGATACTCAGTTTTCGGGGCTCAATACTACGGTGCCGCTTGATAGGATGATAAAGGAGTATTATAAATATCGCTCAGTCTAAGAGAGTTTATTCTATGCTATATTTTGGCAGCAAAGCCAACTTACTGCCGATAATTTGGAGAGTTATTTAAACCCACATGGGCCATTCGAAATGAACAATGCCTTCATCTGCAGCAATGGTTCTGGCCAATTCGGGATCTTCCGTGAAGATGTGGGCTTCTGCGTGAACAGTAAAGCCAATTAGTCCTTTAAGCGCTTCGTTTACTGGATCCTCATCGTGAAAATGGGTTTGCAGAATCGTGTAATCTTTTCCCCGATGGATGTTGTTGATATGCGTGAGTAAATCGTGAATGGCGGTGACTGATTGATCATGGGCGGCCATCACGATCGACTTATGATGTAGCGGTTTGCCCACTTTAATAGGTTGTGGCATTTTGAAAACCAGGCCGGCTACTTTCAGCACAAAAGACAAAAATTTCATGATGCCAGTCATCTTTACCACATACCATCTTTTGTAAGCATCTTCATCCCAGGCACATACCACTGCTTTAATTGTCCCTTCTTTACGTGCCACCCAGAACTGTCTGAGATCCATTCCATCAATCTCGCCCGTGTAGAATCGAAATAAATCTTCCGTCATCCTGGGCGCCAGTTTATACCGCGAGTAAAAGTTATTGTACAAGTCGATCAGTTCGGGAATATCATTCTCAGTTGGGTTTTCAATAAGGAATTCCTTCGAGACCTTCTTCTTCATAATGGGCACGATGCTGAAGATCCTAAAATCGCCCAGGTAATGAGCTTCGGGAATGCCTGCACGCGCCTTTGAAAAGATCAGAGAAAAATCATTGTCCTTCAGAAAAGTGGCAATGGCCATCTCGGTGTTGATCTTCCGTAGCTGTCCTACGGTTTCTTTAACCAAACGGAAGGCTGTAAGGCTCCTCCGAAACTCCGGAGCAACCTTTAAATCAAGTAGATAAGCGGAGTCATAGTTGATGTCTTTATATTGCAGATTCGTATATATTCCTCCAAAGCAACCAATCAGATCATCCTCCAATCGGGCTACTTTATGAAAAGATTTCTTACTGAGTTGCTGGTGAATCCGGGCGAAAACAGGACTGCGATCCGGGTAACCCGATATCACACCATGCTGTGGACAGCGGTGCGACAAACTCAGGATGGCCTGGTTGTCTTTCTCTTCAGCAAAGTCGATGGTAGTTTTTCCGGACATGGTTTGGTTTAAGCTTCCTTAAAAGTAGAAAAAATGGCGGAATTGCTAAATTTATACCCAAAGCCCTTCTGCCATGAAAAAACTCACCTCCCTTCTGTTGATTTTGCTGATTTCTGTTTCGGCATTTAGCCAGAATGCCAGCATCAAAGAATATTCGATGGTGATTCCCACCTATGCATTCAGCGATCCCGATCCGGTGCCTCGTCCGGGCAGAATATATCCCTATTTCCGCTTCGATGGCTATAGCAACACAGCGGTCGACAAAGAATGGAAGATCATTGAGCTGGAAAATGATTGGATCCGAGTACTGATCGCACCAGAGATTGGTGGAAAGATACTGGGAGCCATAGAGAAATCCACTGGCAATGAATTTCTCTACCTCAATAAAGTGATCAAATTCAGGGATGTGGCCATGCGTGGCGCCTGGACATCCGGGGGCATTGAATTCAACTTTGGATCCATTGGTCATGCACCCAGCACCTCCTCGCCAGTTGATTATCTAATCAAGAATAATCCCGATGGCTCTGTCTCTTGTTTTCTGGGCACCATGGATCTCACCTCGAGAACAGAATGGCGCGTTGAAGTCAGGCTACCGGCAGACAAAGCCTGGTTCGAGACGCATGCCAGCTGGTACAATCCTACTGATTTCAGTACCTCAAAGTACCAGTGGATGAATGCCGCGGCCGATGCCACAGACGATCTCACCTATTACTGGCCCGGCACCCACTATATTGGTCACCCAGGGGATGTCCACGCCTGGCCCATCATGGCCGATGGCCGGGATATCAGTCAGTATGCCCAGAACGATTATGGAACCTACCACAGCTACCACGTGATGGGCGAGATCAAAGACTATTACGCCGGATACTACCACAAAAAAGATTTCGGCTTCGGTCATTTATCAGACTACGCCATCAAACCAGGCAAAAAAATCTGGATTTGGGGCCTCTCAAGGCAAGGCCAAATCTGGGTCGACCTACTCACCGACCCCGACAAAGGCAACGGCCAATACACCGAAATCCAAACCGGCATCCTCTTCAACCAGGCCGCCACAGAAAGCACCAAAACCCCCTATAAACACCTGGATTTCAAGAGCAAAGAAGTAGAACGGTTTACGGAATTATGGTTTCCGATTAAAGGAACAGGGGGGGTGATGGATGTTAATGAGTTTGGCACAATCAATTTAGTTTCCAGTTTCCAGTTTCCAGTTTCCAGTGGCTCTGGCCTACCCTCGCCGAGTACCTTGAGTACCCTGAATACCCCGAGTACCTCGTCCCTGGAGCTTCGCTTCTGCGCTCTCCAGGATATTAAAGATTCGATTACTGTGATTGTGGATGACAGTCTGGCGTTCTCGTTTTTTGCAGATTTGAAGCCGATGCAAACTAAAAAGTTTCCAGTTTCCAGTTTCCAGTTTCCAGAAACCATGCCTAAAACAGGCATAATCTTCCGCATACAGTCCCTTGAATCACCCAGCGACCAAAGGGAGCGAGACTTAACCAGCGAGCTCAACGAGCGACAGTCCGATCGGCCCCGCACAAGCGATAAGTTTGATTGGAGCAGCCTGCAAGGCAAGTACTACTCAGCGCTTGAAGACGCTCGTCAACGGTATTACGAAAAAGCCCTATCGGGATTCTACTCCTGCCTGGAAGAAGATCCAAATTTCATTCCGGCGCTAATTGGTGCTGCAGAGGAATCCATGCGGATTATGAAGTACGATAATGCGGAGAATTTATTGAAGCGGGCTTTGTCGATCGATACTTATCAACCTCAGGCGAATTATTTGTACGGGATTGTTAAGAAGAAGAAGGGAGAATATTATCGGGCCCTTGAGGCGTTTGGGTTGAGTACCCGGACTATGGAACATCGTTCAGCTGCTTTTGCGCAGTTGGCTGAGGTGGCATTTTTGCAGCAGGATTATAAGAAGGCTTTGGAATACGCGCAATCGTCTTTGGATTATAATCGCTTCAATATCAGTGCGTACCAGCTGCGTATCCTGGCGCTTCGCTTTGCCGGATCGATGTCGGAGGCGGTAGAAGCAATTCAACAATTGTTGGAGCTAGATCCACTGAATCATATGGCTGCTTACGAAAGATATCTGGTGCAAGGACAGGCGATTGATCCTGCTAAGTTTATATCAGGCATACAAACTGAAATGCCGGAGCAGGTGTTTATTGAGTTGGCACTGTTCTATTATAATTTGGGTTTGGAGGGGGATGCCTTGGTTCTTTTAGATTTGGCACCGGAGGGGGTGATTGTTTCGTATTTGCGAGCGTATATTTTAGGGCAGGAAAGCAGAAAGGATGAAGGGGAAAAGCATGTAGAGCAGAGGCATGCCTCTGCTTTCATTGCGGAATTGGAATCTCCCGACTTCGTTTTCCCCTATCGCCAGGAAATGTACCCAGTTTTTGAATGGGCGGAGGCGATAAACCCGAGTTGGGTAAATCGGTATTTTATGGGGTTGATGAATTGGAATTTTGGGCAGATGGATGAGGCCCGGAAGTTATTTCGTTCTTGTGGAGATGAGCCGGAGTTAGCGGGTTTTTATTTGGCCCGGACAAAGTTGTTTGATGGGGTGGATACGGAGTTGGTGGTGCATGATCTGGAGCGGGCCTTGAAGGTGAATCCGGATGAGTGGCGGGTTTATCAGTATTTCTTTGATTTTTATATGAAGCATTCGGCCTATCCTCAGGCGCTGGAAATTATCCGAAAAGGAGCCCGAAGGTTTCCGGATCATTTTGTGACTCAGGCCAATCTGGCCAAGGCAGAATTGTACAATCAGCACTATAAGAAATGTCTGAGTATTCTTGAAGACCTGGATATACTTCCGGCTGAGGGAGCCCGGGAGGGACATGATATATATCGTCAGGCTCATTTGCTCCAGGCGGTGGATGAATTCAAGAATGGCAAAGCCGATGCGGCATTGGAGCACATTCGAATGGCTCGTGAATGGCCTGAGAATCTGGGGGTTGGCAAACCGTATGTTACCGATGAACGGGTAGAAGACTACTTGCAGGGCATCATCCTGATGGCCGAAGATCAGGATGATCAGGCTGCTGAAGCGTTCAGAAAAGTGCTGCAGTACACCGAGGAACATAAGCCTTCGTGGGATTCTCCTTATTTATTACTCGCTTACAGTTTGCAAATTCTTGGTCGCGGTGATCAGGCTGTGCAGGTGTTAGGCGACTGGACCAAGGCCCGAATGAAAGATCCGATAACTCATTGGGCTGCGGCTATGTATGCCAATAAGCCGGATCAGGCTCAACGGGCATTGAGTTCTTATCAGGATGTCGGAGGTGCGATGGCATGGAGCCCTGTTGGGGCTGATGGGCAGTTTCGGGTGGTGTGGGAAATCGTGAATCAATTGAGGCTGCGGTAGCATGACCTGCAGGGGCGTTGCATGCAACGCCCGTACATCGTGATCCACACCAACATCGGGAAGGCACCAGCACGGGCGTTGAATGCAACGCTCTTACATGGAGATCCACCCTGGCTTCAGCAAAGGCGCCAGCAGTTAGGCGCTTTTGTAATCTGCATTCATTGCCGTACATTTATTCCTCCTAACAATATCATTATCAAACAAAACACTATGAGAAAATCAGCATTTGGATGGATAGGAACAGCAACAATAATGGTGTTGCTGTTAACTCAATGTACTTCCTCGAATGACTGGACAGGATGGAGAGGTCCAAACCGTGACGGTGTGGTGGCAGGATTCACCGCACCAGCTGAGTGGCCTGCAGAACTCACAAAAGTATGGCAAAAGACTGTCGGGTTGGGTGATGCATCTCCGGTGCTGGTTGATGATCAGTTTTTCTTGTATGTTTCTAAGGACTCAAATGATGTGGTTTTGTGTCTGGATGCTGAAAGCGGCGATCCCATCTGGGAAACGATCACCAATAAATCACCTGAAATCACTGGAGCTGCCAGGTCTCATCCTGGTCCGAGAAGTACACCAACTATAGCCAGGGGCAAGATCTTTGCCATGGGCGCCAGTGGGATTTTCTCTTGTCTGGATGCCAAAACCGGTAAGATCTTGTGGCAAAACAAGGATTATGATGGGCAAGTCCCGCGGTTTTTTACTTCGGCTTCGCCATTGGTAATTGATGATTTTTGTGTGATCCATATGGGGGATCATGATCAGGGTGTGATTGTAGCATTCGATGTAAAAACCGGATCCATCGTTTGGAAACACGGTGAGGAACCATGTACCTATTCATCAGCTATTGCAATGGGCGAAAACATGCTGGCGGTCCAGGCTGAAACTACCCTTTTGGGATTTGACAAGACGGGAGACGTACTTTGGAATATCCCTACGCCAAATGAAAGAATGTACTATAGTTCATCCACACCCGTTGTGAGTGGGAACCAGGTGTTCGTATCCGGACAAGGAAATGGAGCCAGGCTATATGAGATTGAAGAAAGTGATAAAGTGTTTTCACCCAAACTTCTCTGGACCAACGAAGAAATAAACGTGTCGTTCAATAGTCCGGTACTGAAAGAAGGATATCTCTATGGAAATGATGCCCGATTTGGCTACATTTTCTGTTTGGATGCCTCCAATGGTGAAACCTGCTGGACAGATACCACCAAGCTGAATCGCTTTGCCACCACCTACGACCTTGGAGAAGTGATTCTATCGCTTACAGCCAATCGCTACATGGTGATATTTGAGCCCAATCCTGAAGCCTATGTGGAAAAAGCCAAATATATCGTTGCTGATTCAGATATTTATGCCTCCCCGGTGGTTGCCAATGACAAGTTTTATATCAAGGATCAGGAAAGTTTGATCTGTTGGGGACTTGAATAAGGCATCATTTCAAGCAGGGAGAAATAACAATTCTGG
>CAZVSF010000159.1:0-7437 GCA_964630195.1 uncultured Lentisphaeria bacterium | reverse complement strand
AGGAAGGTTGGCCGAGATTGATCCTGCATTGATTCTTACACCTCCCAAAGGGCTGGAGATAGGCTATGTACCAATAGTTACCAGTCAGGGAATTGAAGATTAGTTTTAAATTAAACCATGATGATGCTTACTACAATATCCCGAAGAAGTTTATTCATTATCCTGCTAAGTCTTATAGCCTCTATGGGCTACTCACAGATCGAGCTTCCAAAACCTGTTGCCTATTGGCATTTTGATCAAGTGCAGAACAACAGTGTGCTCGAAGCGGTGAGTGGAAAATCCGATATTTTGAGTGGGTATCACAGGCTTGTTGGTGGCATCAAAGGTCAGGCGATTGTCATGGATGGATATACCACCAGCATTGTAAGGTCACCTGAACAGGTTCCGGAATTGGGTCAGGCTTTCACCATTGAAGCATGGATAGCCGTTGGTGCCTATCCCTGGAATTGGGCTCCCATTGTAGCACAGGAGAATACTGTCAGTAAAAACTCGAATCTCGATGAAATTTGTTGGCCAGAGGATATTTCTGAGAACTCACCAAAAGACGGATTCTTTTTTGGGATCAGTCCGCAAGGTCATTTGGGTTTACACATGGGTACAGATCATTGGAATATATGTCGTTCAGCTAACAAAATACCATTACGAGAATGGACGCATGTTGCCGCCACCTATGATAAACAGAACGGTGTAGTACTTTATATTAATGGGGAAAAAACAGCTGAGATGGTGATTAATGGAACAATCAGTTTGGCCGAAAACGAAGAATTAAGAATTGGGATGCCGCGTCAAAAGATCGAAGCATCCAATCCTGTTCGGGCCTTTGCGACCTTACCCAGTTGGTATTCATTTGACGGTCTTCTTGACGAACTCCGTATTTATAAGGGGTCATTATCTTCGAAACTTATAGCGCAAAGCTACCATTCATCTAAAGCTGATATTGACGCCGATCTTCCACCCAGAGTTATGCCCTCAGGTCCTCCGGGCAAAGGGAAATTTGGAGCCTCTTATGTCCATCTAAAATATCATCCGGAGTGGGATGCTCAGTGGAGAGTCGAGTCAGACCCTGACATCGTGGTTCAATTCGACGATTCCCCTGTACGGGTTGTATTCTGGAGGGGAACGCGATACGGGCCTGCATGGGTAATGGAAAATGGAATTTGGATGGGTGATCAGAGTATTGAAAACTTCAATGACACTGATGGTTGTCTCGAGCACATGCTTGATCCACGATGTCGTTTCTCTCATGTAAGAATTATTGAAAACTCAGCGGCCAGAGTGGTAGTGCATTGGCGCTACCTCCCCACTTCTGCAAATGGCAACCATTCACAAGTTAATCCTATATCGGGATGGGAAGACTGGGTTGATGAGTACTATACCTTTTATCCTGATCAGCTTGGATTTCGAAAGGTGGTGCTCCATTCCGATGGTGAATCATTATGGCCTGAAGAGGTCATCGGCCTGTGCCAACCTGGTCAAAAGCCAGAGGATATTATCGATCTTGATGCAATGACTCTGGCAAACATAAAAGGTCAGGAGCACACTTACAGTTGGGCAGATAATTCTCCAAAATTCAGAAATAAAGGGCGCTGGGAACTTGGCGGCTATATTCATTTTGGCGATTCTCTTGGAGAAAAACCAAATATCATGATGGTTAATATGAAGTCTGATTATAAGCCCTTTCAGATATTTGAACTGGAATGCAATCTTACCTGCTTTGCCCATGAGCACCGTAAGGAGGTCTCTCATTTTCCCTGGTGGAACCATTGGCCGGTTGCCATGATTCCTTCTGACGGACGTTATTGCCAGGCAGCCGATCGACCATCGCACTTCTCTTTAGCATGGGCCAGTCCAAGACCGCATAAAGGTGAACACAATACCTATTGGTGGACATGGATGTATGGAGCAACGCAGGATGAGATTGGTTCTTTAACTTCATTAGCAAGATCCTGGGTTAAACCACCAGAACTGTTTATCCGATCAGGAGCAAAAGAGAGTCAGTTTGATGCAACGCAGCGATGTTATGTTATATCAGGAGCCGATGGCAAAGAGGTTGACAATCTGGAAATTACCTTACAGGCTAGCCCTGACAGTCCCGTGGTCAACCCGGCTTTTGTCATAAAAAACTGGGGAGATAATCAAGTCAGCCTAGAAATCAACGGCATAGAGATCTCTCAAGGTAGATCTTTTCGAATTGGTCACATACGAAAGATCAATCAATATGATCTGGTGGTATGGATTGAGTTGGAATCAAATTCAAAAGTTGACCTTGCTTTAAAATCTAAATAATATGGGTTTTCCATGGTATTCAAGGGATTAGTAGCGATTGTATTTGTATTTACATCTTGTATTGCACAGGATGGATCAAAAATGGATGCTGCCACATGGGATAAATCGCCGATGAACATTTATACGACTGGTGGACACACTTTGTATCATGTACAAGCGGCAACGATAAAACAAGGTAGCCGCGTTGTCATAGGTGCAGCTTACGACGGGGCTGTTTTGTGTTATAGCCCAACAGGTGATCTTCAATGGAAAGCGAAGGCAGGTGATGCATTTCCGTTTGATCTCTGTGTTGCAGATATTGATAATGACGGTCTTGACGAGGTATTGATCGCTTCTGGTGATGGTGTATTATATGTGATTGGTCCAGATGGAAAACAGCTCTGGAGTTTTAAGAAAAAGCGACCTTTATACCAGGTTTGTGCGGCTGTACAGGAGGATGGAAAGTGTATTATCCTGGCGGGAGGGGTAGAAGACTTTGTCTATTCTTTATCACATACAGGAGAATTGCGAGGGAAACTATTGGTTAAAAATCATATTACTCGCATCCGGGCTGGCGACATCCTCGGATTGGGTAGGGATATGGTTGCAGTGGCAACTACAACCGGAGCACTGGCAGGGACCCTTGGGATGAACCTGATTGATCCTGTTGATCTCAGTATCATATGGACACGAAGCGAGTTAGGGTCGTATGCTCCAAATACTGGTCGTCGCTTTTTCAGTATGGCAATTACGGATCTTAACCACGATGGCAAAAAAGACATCCTTACCAGTGGTAGCTGGGGGCAAAACGGTAAAATCTATGCCCTGGATCAGAGAGGTCAACCCATGTTCATTCAATCAGACCCACGGATCCCAAATGTACCCTACCGAATGAACATCCTGGTGCCTGTTAAGTTGCCTGAGGATGAATACATTATTGGTCAGTTTGCAAATATTCTAATTGTGTATAACCTAAATGGATCGTGTCGTGAAGTAGTAGCCGGGCCTTATGCTTATGCCAATGCCTGCTTTGATCAGGTCACTAAAACCTTATACTGTGGCAGTTCTGTTTCTGGTGGCGATGAGTTAGTCGCCATTCACCTGGATCGTCCCGGTTGGCAGCAGGCCTTTGCTGAAGCTGAACCTGTTGGAAAGCTGGCAAAGATCATCTCCAACCTGGATGAACTCAACAAGCAGGTTGCAAAGTTTAAAAAGCCTGCCTATCAACCGGAACCAAGACAGGTGGATGTTTTACTACAAGACGAATATCACCTTAGAACGCCTGAAGAACTACGGGAAGGTTATCAAGATGGGAAGTACCTGCACTATGTTTCGCACCTGGTCCTGACTCAAAAGCCTGAGCCAGGAGCACTATGGTGCCGCGACCGTTCTGCCTTTGGGAAATACGATATGACTGCCGATGAAGTGGTGGCAGAGGCCAAGAAATGGGAGGATAAAGGTTGGGATTTCGTAGTACAGGCAGGGCACACCACAGCCTTGCATATGTCACCTGAAACTTTTGAACGGGTCCTCAAAGTGGCACCCAGGCACTTATGGGGTTTTGAATTCGCTGAAATCGGAGAGAAACTCGATGCGCATGAACAAGAGATTGTGGAAGAGGTTCTTTTGACGTTGGCCGAGCAGTGCCGTCAAAATGGCAACAAGAAAATCCTCATGAGAACGAAGAACATTTTTTGGAATGGAAATGTCTATCACCCATTCTGGGAGAAAGTCCTGCTTGATGGGCGTTACAGCGATCTTTTTATACCTGGTCTGGAGGAAACAAATAGCCGTACGCAGGAATTAAGCCTGGCCGGTCGCATTGGCCTATGGCAATGTGGAATTTTCGACCACTGGGCCAGTCGGGCAGAGACAGATAATGCCTGTTTTAACCGTAGCTGGGAATGGTCGTCTCAACAGGTATTTTCACATCACATACGTAACCTTGTTTCTAATGCCTCCATGGGTTCTGACATATTTTTTAACGCAATTCACCAGGGTCCTTTTTCTGAGGCCCTTGAAGTTCAAATAAAGCCGTTTTACGAAATGCTCGAAAAAGGAATTGTTAATATTCCCAGACGAAGTGAATTGGCCAGTCTTTCGGAAATTGCCATCGGAATGCGGTCACCGCCTTCACCAGGTTTTTTAAGCCATGGAACCAACGGTACACAAAAGATCCATCCAGAAGATCAACCTCCCTTTGTATTTGACCGTCTGGATTGGTATTGGGGAGGAGCACCGCTAGAATGGCATGATTTCTCTCGTTATGCCTATGGTATTGAGCGGCGTATGTGCAACTTCCTGCCAGTTACACCTAACGGGATGGTGACCATCGTTCCTGATAAGCTTGCTCCAGGTCTGGAGCATAGAAATACACGACAGATTTCTACTGATGGTGAATCATTTTATGATGAGGAAGGGAGAGCACACGGACCTGCAGAATACCGTCCAGTCGTTGAAAGATTAATTAATGAGGCATCATCAAAGCTTCCAGTGCTGGTAGAGGGTCAAGCACATTGGTCGACTGCCTGGTTAGATGCAAACCATCTTCGTGTTACCCTGGTTGATCCAGGTTTTCTAGATCCAGATGACCGCGAGGTGGAGATTTTACTGCAAGAGACGGGTTGGGTCTCTTGTCATGACATTCTGAGCGATGAGGAATTGGCCATTAACAATCGCAGAATTCCACTGCACATCCCGATGGGATCATTGCGTATTGTGGACTTGATAAAAGAAGATGAACAGTAGCAGATTTAATGAATAACAGCAAAGGCTAAATAAAATGGTGTCAATAAAAAGAATAGTGATGGCAGCGGTCCTGTCAGTTTTATTGAGCAGCACATTGGTGGCAGCTAAAAAACCGCTAAAGGTCTATATTCTTGCGGGCCAGTCGAATATGCAGGGCTCTGCTCACAAAAGTACCTTTGTGGCTATGGGTGATGATCCAATGACTGCAAGCCTTCTCAGGGAGATCCTGGATAAGAACGGTGATCCGGTCGTTTGCGACAAAGCCTGGATCACCTACCTCACCCAAGGCCATGAAGGAGACACAACGATGCATGGCAAGGTGGGAGTGGGGTACGGCTTTGACAAGGAGCGCATTGGCCCCGAATTCGCCTTTGGTCTTTTTATGGATAAGGCGCTTGATGAACCTATTTTAATTATCAAAACTGCCTGGGGTGGAAAATCTCTGGCAGTTGATTTTCGTCCGCCCAGTGCCGGACCTTATGAACCCAGTTTAGCTGAGAGGGAACGAGGCAACATCCCTGACAAGGACAAGGTGGGGCACTACTACCGCGAAATGATGCAATACATTCAGGAAACACTCAAGGACGCTGAGAGCATCAGGAAGATAGTTCCAAAATACAATGCAAGGCAGGGATATGAACTTTCAGGATTCGTCTGGTTTCAGGGATGGAATGATATGTGTAACCGACACCACATTGAACAATACACTGAGAACATGATCAATTTCATCAGTGATGTCCGTAAGGAACTCCATGCACCCACCCTGCCATTTATCGTGGGGATTCTTGGAGTTTACGGTACAGATCCGGACAATCGTATGTTTGACAAAAGTCTGCCCGTCAGCGATTTTCGTAAGGTACAATTCGCTGCTGTGGAACAATTTGATATGAAGGTAGCAGCACAATATCGTGGGAACGTAAAAGCAGTTGACAGTGGCCCCTACTATGAATTAGGGCTCAGCGATATTTACTGGAAGCGTCGCTTGACCAACGAATGGGAAAGGAAAGTAAAAGAAGGGAAGATGACACCTGATCAGGCAATGAAGGAACGCGAACGATATGGCTTTACTGATGGAGGACTAACTGCTGAGGAACAGTTCATTTGGGACAGGTGTGCATCCAATGCCGAATACCACTATCTGGGTAGTGGTAAGACTTTTGTTCGCTTTGGTAAGGCTCTTGCCGAGGCGATGATTGAAATGGAGCAGAATTGAGAAGTACATCTCCTGGCGCAATGAAAATAAATAAAACCTAATATTACTGTTAAAAGGAGCTACTAATGAAACAATTATTACTATTGTTTATTACCATTCTGACCTTACTGACACAGAGTTCCTGCGTCAATGAAAAAGGAGAACGGAATCAAGCCGAAGGAGAAAAAAATAAGTCCAATGCACAGGAATCTCAACTCTTAGGTCATCGCTTTTTTACACTCAACACTGTTGTCCGGGTGCGCCAGATTGAAGTATCAAGAGACGTGGCTCATGGTCCTGACGAATCAAGTGTCCATACTCCAGCTGAAGCACGCGTATTCAGGGAGACCATTGAAAAATCCTGGCCCGGCGCCAGAATAACCTGGGCATTCAGCTGGCTTGCCCTTAAAGATAATAGACCCCAATATCTTGAACTGAAGGAGCTGGTGGTTTCGTATCATGAGAAATATGGGGATGAAATTACCTTCATACCGGGGGCCTATTTTGCCAATATGTATAATACCCGTGAGCAGGTTAACCTCGATTTGCATGATGGGCTACAGATGGTTTCTGCCATGGTCGGTAATGGATATCGGCCATTGGCTGTTATTGCCGGTTTTCTTGCATCTGAGAACCAGAGATATCTGGCTGAAGAAGAAGGGATTCATGTTTGTCAGGGCAATATCTGGAGCCAGTATGCCATTGATAATGGTGATGGAGAGGGTTCCATATCTTATCCATATTATCCTTCTTTGGAGCACTTCTGTAAGCCCGCACAAGGGAAGGATGACTTCATTGATATTGTTAATCTTGATGGCTGGACCATTGATTTCGTGAATGCGACCTATCCGGGAGCCAAGTTTATTAATGGAGAAAGGTGTGGCAGCAGGCAAGGTGTAGGGCCAATAGAAACTGTCATTCGCTTAGGAACAGAAAGAGGAACAAAGGAGATGCTTGCCTGTACCTCAGCTCACTTCGATAAGGGTTTTGAACTCAATAACTATGGCTGGATAACATGTACCTGGGAATTAAGTCTTGTTGAAGCCCGGAAAATATATGGTTACCAGGGTAGAAATGGGATGGAAGGAATGGAAATCTGGTTAACTGAAATAAGAAAACGATGGCCCGATGCAAAAATGATCACTCTGGGAGAATTCGGAATGCTTTGGCGGGAGCAGAATAAAAATAATGATAATATAAACTTAAGATTTGTCCAGCGTGGATCCGGGGTT
>CAZVSF010000158.1:0-7520 GCA_964630195.1 uncultured Lentisphaeria bacterium | reverse complement strand
TACAATCATGAGATAAGCAGCCGGTTGAGTACCATCAGGAAATCCATTGGAGGACGACCAGGCGTAAACTGGCCAACCAAGCCTCAATTTAATACGCTCCCAGTATGGTTTTGAAATTGCAATGTCTAGTCCAACGGTTGATGAAGCAAGGATTCGTTTCTCACGCGTGGTTGTCCATATCGAAGGTGGCGCAAGCAATTGTTCGGACTGAAATTGGGCATATGGAGCAAGAAAAACTGGATACCATGAATGTATTGATGACGACAGATGAATTACAGAACGATGATCACTGAGAATATTATCCTGAACCGTCATGTTTTTTTGATAAAACCAACTGAAAGAGAGCGAACTTAAGAATTCTGGGCTGAATTCAGCCCAGGGCATGGGTTGATTGTATAAAAGCAAGACACTCCCCGAAGGACTTTCAGCGGAATCAAAAGGGAAGTCATTGTTGCTGTAATTGATCGGTCCAGGCAGTTTTAGTGCAACCTGAGTATATGCGCGTCCATGATTCCCCCATACCGTTCGTATCCCAGTTGAAAGCCCAAAGGAGTATGATATTGTAGAGCTTTCAAGATAGGTTACCCGTTCCTCAAGGCTGCCCAAACTCCCATGTCCATTAACGAAAAGGACATTTCGGCGACTGATGGCGCGGGAGACCTCCAGGGATACCGTCACCTGTGGTCCATAATCAATATTCCCAGCAGGACCTCTATGGGTGAACTGAGCATCTGACATCCAATGCCAATAATTATCACCCATTAAAGTATTTGGCCAATAAGCGACCCAATTGTCCATCATGACCCCACCCCCGGACTGACCACTTCCCACAGGCGAGCAACAGACCTGAGCATTTATAAATGTGGATAGTAATAGAGTCAACAAAAGGCTCTTAATCATAGTGTCACGATCTCAACATCTGGATAAAAGGCTGCAACTGAAAACCAATATGCAATATATCCATTGCCAGCGACCAGTCTCTCAGCTGGTGTGGGGTTTGATAGCAATTGACCCGTGATATCCCATTCCTTCTCAGAATTGTCCTGGGCAAGAATGATCCCTTCTCCGGCAATATCCCAGCTTGAAATACTGATTGCCCGCGTTGTCTCAAAAACGACAGCAATATTGTCCCTTCCAGATATCACAACCTGGTGTTGTGAACCTCCAACATCAACACTGATAATCTGAGGATCGGGATAGGAATCGATATCCAGGGCTTTTACAGTCTCTCCCTTGATAATGGTTAACACTCGATTTTTTGCGGGTAAACGATTGTCTTCATGAGCTATTGGGAAATAAATGAAATCACCACAGGCTTGAGAATTGCAGGTTCGATAGTTTCCATAGGGATAACGACTATAGTTTCGAGAGTAATCAGTGTCAGAATTGACAACCTTGGTATCTGGGAAAAGTGTTTTCCAGTTTCCCCAGGTGGTTTCTACTAGATTATTAAGATGCAGTTCACCACCAGAACGATCCCCTGCAGCGGATCGGAGCAACATTTGTGGCCAGTAACTTTCGGTCGCCCGATCATACATAATGAGATTACTATTATAAAGCAAACCTGAAACACCGTATTCCACTGAGCTGGATAAATGAATTGCACTTCCCGTTAATGGACAATAAGAAATGGTGTAGCCGGTTTCGTTAACTATTTCATGCCAATCAAGAATGGCGTGTGGATAAGCCACATGTTCTGAACCATTCCAAATACCAACCACGAGATCTTGATCCCCCAGATACCCTAGATCTGATCCGCCCACAGGAGATCGATTGGGATGCTCAAGACTGGGGATGCAGTCTCTGCCATCATAACAGCCCAGTCGCATAAACTGGGTGTCAATAGTCCAGGTTACCCCGGAATTATCAATCGGTTCATCGCTTTCCTGACACCCACTCAAGATGACGATCAGTGCCAGGGCGGTTAAAATTCTCATCAATACCTCCAATATTTTTTGTTTATGATATCAACATTGGTTTCTCCATGGCTGATTATTATAGTTTCTAATTGGATTTATGATTGTCTTCTGACCGACAATTGGAAGAGATAAACTGATTACATGATGTTAGAGGACCATAAATCGATCCATTCTATAGCAACATCCCGTGCATGGTTTCCTTGATTCATAGATCGAATACTCTATCTTGAGGTCAGTATTATTTTACAGGAATAAGGAGAGATTGTGGAGTGGAGAGCCAGCCATATACTGGTGAAAAATAGAGGATTGGCAGAGGATTTATTTAAGCGACTTCAAAAAGGAGCACGTTTTGAGCAACTCGCTAAAGAATACTCTACTTGTCCCAGCAAATCAAAAGGTGGGGATCTGGGTTGGTTTGGTACTGGTCAGATGGTGAAACCTTTTGAGGAAGCCGTTCGTAAAATGGGACGAGGTAGACCTTCAAAACCTGTTTCTACACAATTTGGGTACCATATCATAAAAAAAACTGGCGAGCGATGAGCAATAAATTCGAAGTTTATCGCCACAAAACCCGGGCAATCATTTTTCTGCTATCTGCAGCCATAGAATCAATATATGGCAAACAGAGAACTCTTATTATTGATCACTCTTTCCTGGATGGATATTATTGCGTTTTAAAGGAAGTTAAGCAAGTCTCACCTGCAGAGTTAGTCCAGATTCAGAACAAAATGCAGGTCCTCCAGTCAGAATCCAGTCGCATCAAAATTCGGCCAGCGAAACCTGATGATTGGAAGCACCTTCTCGCTCCAAGGGTCCGAAGGGTCAGACCACCCCTACTCCTGTTGGATGATCACATCTCCCCTTCCTACGAGTTTACAGATCTTGATCTATCCGCTCTACCGCGATTTGAACTCAATCAGTATGATCGTGGATTCCTTTTGAGGATTGGTGAAAATGGCAATGATCCTGGTGCATTCGTTGATTCTCCCAAACTTTTTGGGATGATGAAGGAAAATGAAAAATGGGGGCGCATTCTCAAAGTGTCCTCAATTTATGATCTGAATAAACAGATTAAGGGAAAAGGTTTTAAACAGCTGATCTGGGTAGCTGAAGGTTTACATGAAAAGATGATAGCCGGCCTTGCCGATGATATTAAGCGCCATGGCAACACGCGTATCATTTTTGTTGCTGGACCGTCTTCCTCGGGAAAAACCACCTTTACCAAAAGACTTGCCATTCACCTGGCCGTTAATGGCATACGCTCTAAGTATCTTTCCATGGATAACTATTTTCTAGATAGAGATAAAATTCCTCCCCAGGCAGATGGGACCATGGATTTTGAGAATGTTAATTGTTTAGATCTGGTATCTCTTCAGCAGGAGTTGGCAAAACTTGCGCAGGGCATACCTGTCAACAAGCGGAGCTACAATTTTGTAGAAGGGAAACAGGAAATATTTCCCGATACCATGACCCTGGAAAAAGATGAGATGCTTATTTTTGAGGGTATTCATGGATTAAATCCAATCATTCATGCAGGAATGCCTGAGAACAGTTTTTTTCGCATATACATTAGTGCGCTTACACAGCTTAACATTGACAATACGCATCCGGTGTCGACTTCAGATGGTCGACTTATTCGGAGAATCGTTCGTGATTCCCGCTACCGGGGATACTCTGCAGATGATACGATCAATCGCTGGAATTCAGTTCGCCATGGAGAACTGAGCAACATTTTTCCTTTTCAGGAGCAGGCAGATGCCATGTTTAATTCAGCTTTGATGTATGAATTGTCGATTCTAAAAAGATACGCACTCCCCCTTTTGAGATCAGCATCCAGGAATACGGTCAGGGACAGACTTATTACACTCCTATCTTTATTCCATAATATTCCGGATCGTTATGTTCCTGGTACATCTATTCTGCGAGAGTTTATCGGGGATAGTTACTTTAAGTATTAAATATGAATATTCTCATCGTACTCGCTGGAATTCCACCCAGTAAATCACTTCTTTCAACGGAAATGGAAAATGCCGAGCTGACCGTCGCAGTCGATGGCGGATTAAGTGCATTTGAATCTTATGATCTTAAGCCAGATATTGTCATTGGTGATATGGACTCATCAGAGCCAAAAGACCAAAGTATGCCAATTCTGCGAATGGAAGATCAGGAACACACAGATCTGCAGAAAACGCTCAATTACCTGCTCGATACCCACAAAGTAGAGTCGCTTATTATTCTTGGTGGTGGAGGTATACGGGTGGACCACACCATCCACAATCTGTACATTTGTTCATCCATTGATTCTACCATAAAAATTGTGTTTAAAAATGAGATATCAGTTGATGGTCGGGACAAACTCGAAACAATTCACAGAATTACACCACAGTCCAGGTTTGATCTACCCATTAAGAATGGTGATACGATTAGTATATTGCCGATCACGACATATGAGGGTCTAAGTACCAGCGGTCTCCAATGGGATATCAAAAATCGAGACAGTGGCACTGGGTTAATCAGTCAGAGTAATATCGCAACCAAGGCTGACCCTAGGTTCAGTGTCCGTTCGGGATGCGCCTATATCGTTGTGTATCAGTGAGTAACCAGCATTACTTATGACACTTCACTTAATTGATATTGCCATCATACTGATCTACTTCCTGGCCGTTCTGGTGATTGGTATCTATAACACCAGATCAGATTCATCATCAGAATATATGCTCATGGGCAGAAAATTAACGTTGCCAGCTTTCGTCATGACTCTGGTTTCAACCTGGTATGGCGGAATTTTAGGGGTAAGCGAGTACAGCACAAGTTATGGACTATCAAACTGGGTGATCTTCGGACTCCCCTATTATGTTTTTGGGATTCTATTTGCCCTGTTTGTTGCCAAAAAGGCTCGTGCACTTAATGTGAATACACTTCCAGAAATATTGGTGGCGAACTATGGTAATCTTGCAGGCAGGTTGGCATCCATCTGGGTTTTGTTGCTGGCAAGCCCAGCGCCTTATATTTTGACTCTGGGAATCATTTTGAACTACTTCCTGGGTATTGATCTGGTCACATCCATCATTCTGGGTGCTGCTTTTTCGTTCATCTACATATACAATGGGGGTTTTAATTCTGTTGTTAAAACCGATAAATTTCAGTTTCTCCTGATGTTTGGTGGATTTGCATTGATCCTGATGTATCTGATTGGATCCTATATGAACCCAATTGAGTTATTTAAATCTCTGCCGGATTCTCATACATCACTCACTGGAGGGAAAAGTTGGGGGTATATCCTGGTATGGTTCTTCATAGGCTCCTGGACCATGGTAGACCCAGGTTTTCATCAACGGGTTTATGCCACTTCGACCCCAGGGGTAGCACGGCGGGGTATACTGTTCGCCGTATTATTCTGGTTCATCTTTGACCTGATGACCACGCTGACGGGCCTCTATGCATTTTCATATCTTCCCGCAGAAACACTCCCCTCGCAAGCCTTCCTTGTTCTGGGGAATACAATCCTGCCAGTAGGTTTCCAGGGCCTCTTCTTTGTAGCGATATTGGCCACTGTAATGTCGACTCTTGATAGTAACACCCTCGTTTCTGGCATAACTTTAGGCAAGGATCTATTCGGTGGATTCTCTTCATTCAAGAATGTTGCGATTCGACACCTGATAAAAGTGAGCATGGGTGTAGTGATTTTCATCGGGATATTGATAGCCATCTGGATTCCATCTGTTGTAGATCTGTGGTACACATTTGGGACAATCTCTATTCCAGCACTTCTATTACCTACACTTGCAAGCATTTATGGAAGACCTCTCGCCAAACAGGCGGTTATCCTGAATTTGTCCCTGCCTCCACTGGTATCCATTCTATGGTTCTTTTTTGGAAAAATAGACGAATGGAGTTATTTTTGTGGGCTTGAACCCTTCTATCCCGGTCTGTTCTGTAGCCTGCTAATCATGATCCTGTACAAGAATCATCACAAGGAAGCCCAACATAATGAATAATTTAAAGAACAAAATCATCTTAATAACTGGCGCCAGCGCTGGAATTGGCGAAGCGTGTGCCCACTTATTTGCAAAAGAAGGTGCCCAACTGATAATCACTGCCAGACGCGCTGAGAAGTTGCATGAACTTGCCATAATGCTTGAGAAGGATCATGGGACAAAAGTGCTTGCAAGAGCGTTGGATGTCCGCGATGCCGATGCAGTAAACACATTGATTGCAGATCTACCCCCTGACTTCAAGAATGTTGATATTCTGATCAACAATGCAGGCTTGGTTCTCGGTGTCGAAAAAGCCCATGAAACACCTGGCAAAGACGTAGACATCATGTTGGATACCAATATCAAGGGTGTTTTGAATATGATCAGAGCGATCGTTCCCCAGATGACGCTGAATCAGAGTGGTCATGTCATAAATATATCCTCAATTGCCGGACACGAAGCCTATCCTGGCGGGAGTATTTATTGTGCCAGCAAGCATGCCGTAGACGCGCTCACTAAAAGTCTCAGAATGGATGTGGTCGACACCCCACTCAGGGTGACAGCCATTTCACCAGGATTGGTTGACACAGAATTCAGTCTTGTTCGATTTAAAGGGAATGCGGCAAAAGCCAAAGCTGTATATGAAGGTCTGGAAGCACTGGTTGCAGAGGATATCGCCGAAGCCGTCCTGTTTGCCGCCAGCCGCCCAGCCCATGTACAAATTGCGGATATGATCATTTTTCCAACGCAACAGGCAGCTGCCACAGTGGTCCACAGGGAGAGTAATTGATCAACTGGTTTTCAATTGTATTAAACTGGCTATTTACTTAAAAAGGATGTATATCACACATAATAAGTGACGTGTTCGTGCTCAAATGGAATTGCCATGTGCGAATCTATCTTCATAGCATGGTCACAACAAACCTCGGGAGGGGATCAAAATGAAAAATACAATGATACGATTCGTACTTTTAATATTTGTTAGCACAATACTTCTAAACAATTGCGAAGATATTATTGACGATAATCCTGTTACTCCAGAGGATTCTACAGCAGCAGTCGTCCTGGTGACCGATGCCAATGCGCTCCTGCTGCCCATGATGGCAGGTTTTCTTAGTGCTGATCCAGATTCTGCCCAGAGCATTCTCAACGATATGGATCTAAGTGAAGTCAACGGCTATTATGGAGAAGCATCAGAATTAGATTGGCGAAATCGGGAAGCCCATTTTGGTCTCGGGTTCACCAGCTTTCTCATTCTCTCTCAAAACACCGGATTAAATGACATTCTGGGGTCAGGTGTTCGGGTTTATGCTCCATTTACAGAAGCTGGAGAGCAGTCCCATCCTGTAGGATATGGTTTTGGACTCCCCCTCTCCGTTCCCAGAGTGAATGCGATGATCTCCACATACTTTGAAACCCCACTGGCTCTCGCCCGATTACAATTTGAATCGCTGGATGCCTTCAACAGCTTCCAGGCGATGGTTCGGGATGCTTATCTACCTATGCTGGATGCCGGTATTGCAGCACTGGATTCTGTTGACAACGATCCAGAATTCATGTTCACATTTGGCACAGAGATGCAGATAGAGTTGATTGATGTCATGGCAATGGAGTCATCCCTGTA
>CAZVSF010000157.1:0-7525 GCA_964630195.1 uncultured Lentisphaeria bacterium | reverse complement strand
GCATCAAAACTTACTTCATATGCTTCCCCCGGGAAAATGGGTGCTGGAGCAGAAGCACCGGTTGGTGTGTTGAATGCACCGCTGGCCGAGTAGCTCTTGGCTTCAGCAATATTCTCGATGGTCACTTTGAAATCCGCTTCAAGTGCCGGTTCATTTGTGCTCGTATCGCATGCGACGATCATGAGCAGTGTCATTCCTATCAGGGTCATCTTTTGAATCATGGTATCCTCCTTTTAGTTACCGTTGGTTTTCTTGACCTGGGCCAAGATACCAGGCGGGTATCACGGAAGTATCACGGGGACATCAAATGAGTGTAAAGTCTTCAGATAGATAGGAAATTGTTTGTGCATATGGAGGGGCGGAGCATGCTCCGCCCTTACCTTCGGTGGGACGCGATTATCAAGCTTTTAAAAATTTAAAATTCGTCAAATTCGTTGAATTCGTTGTAAAGGGTGTTTTTTTTAACTAGTGGTAGGAAATAAGTTGCTAAGCCAGGGGAAGCTTGAAATAGAAACGGGTGCCTTTTCCCAATTCACTTTCCACTTCCAATGATTCATGATGAGCCTCGATCATTTTTGATGCGATCGTCAGACCCAGACCAGTGCTGGTAGAACCCTTGATGGTCTTCTTCCCCCCGGTATAGAAACGATCAAAGATGTTGGGTAGATCCTCTGCAGCAATACCCTGGCCCGTATCACTGATACTGACCAATACCGATGGTGCCTGCAATTCTAATCCAACCTTGATGCGACCACCAGGCTCAGTAAATTCGGAGGCATTCCGAATGAGATTCGAAATGACCCTTTCAACCATGGCTATATCACCAACCACTGCAGGTATTTCATGGGGGATATTCTCCACCAGATCTAAATCGTGCGCTTCCAGTTGGGATTTAAACTTCAAGCAGACATCCTGTACCAGCTCATTGATGGCGAAGGGCTCCAGGACAGGGAGGATCTGTTTTGCCTCTAGCTTGGATAATTCGAATAATTCATTGACCTGTTTGCTCAGACTCTGGGTATTTTTGAGGATAACACCAAGGTATTTCAACTTTTTTTCATCATCCATATCGGATTTCATCAGGATGGTTTCCACATATCCCTGGATCGAGGCCAGGGGCGTCCGCAGATCATGAGAAACATTGGCGATGAGTTCTCTGCGTAGTTCATCATTCTGACGCAATTTCTCAACCGTTGCCTCAATGGTATCAGCCATGCTGTTAAACGAATGACCGAGTTGGCCGAATTCATCCATGGTCGATACTTCAATGCGGTGTTCCAGATTCCCCTGCTCGAACTCTGAAACAATTTCTGAGATAGCCCTTAGTCGTTTGGTCAAGATGGCAAACAGGATCAATCCTATTATCCCTGCGAACAAGACGGTAATGACCAGACCATTGATCATGGTCCTGACAATGTAACTTTCCTGAAAAAAAGCGATGGTCGAATCGTACTGCTCTCCCCCGATAATAATGTATAGAAATCCCTTGGAGCCATCGCTGATCTGCAACTCAGCCGCTGAAAAGGGTTTACGCTTTCCAGGTTGCCGGGGGTCACTCCCCAGGATAGGAGCATGATCAGCCTGGAGGAGAAACTGATAGACAGGATCGAGGTCTACAGAATCGGCGACCATGGTCTTGCCAGGTTCGGCATAGAAAGCCAGGACCTTACCCGCCTCATTTAATAGATAAATCTCGATCTTTGGATTCATGACCATCATGTAATGGATGCGCTCACCGATCAAGCCAAAATCCAGGGCCTCATCCAGAATGGGTTTGAGCTCGACAGCCATATCCCTGGCCAGATTGAGGTTTAAACGCTGATCAACTTCCCGATTAAAATTTAGAAATGATCGTGTGGTAATGACGACCTGACTGATACCCATAAAGATGAGGACCAATAAAAAGACGGCTGTCAGTTTGCCGTAAAATGATTGAAAAAATCGTTTCATCAGCTTAGCTCATCCAGATCAACAAAGCGATAACCCACACTCCAAACCGTTTCGATATATCGTGGGTTCGCAGGATCTTTTTCAATTTTTGACCGCAGCCGATTGATGTGTGAATTGACAGTGTGCTCATAGCCACTGAATTGGTATCCCCAGATGAGATCCAGCAACTGCTGACGGGAATACGCCTTGCCCGGGTGACTGGCAAACAGATAAAGGAGATCAAATTCTTTGGCCGTCAATTCAATGGACTGACCATCCAGCGTCACTCTTCGCTTCTCTTTATCAATATGCAAGTCTTCGATTTTGATGGAGGTGGCTGTTGCTTTGGGAGCAGAACTTTCTGCATCTACTTCCATTCGCCGGAAAATTGCCTTGACCCGGGCAATGAACTCGCGAATGCTGAACGGTTTGGTAATATATTCATCGGCACCCAATTCCAGTCCCAGGACCTTATCCAGTTCTTCCGATCGAGAGGTAAGCATCATGATAGGTGTCAGACGATCCTCCATTCGGATCCGTTTGCAGATCTCCATGCCATCCATTCCGGGAAGCATGAGGTCAAGAATGATCAGATCGAAATCTTCAGCCAGGGCTTTCCCCAGACCGAGTTCTCCATGGTCTTCAGAAGTCACAGCAAAACCAAGATCTTCCAGATGAATCGCCAATAAGTCGATAATTGACTCATCGTCCTCAACCACCAATACTCGTCTTTTATTTTCTTTCTGAGTCACCTGTTATCCATATTGCTCATATAGTCTGGTAATCATAAAGTGGCAGAAATCAGGGCTGAATGCAATTTCTAAATTAGTCTTTAATAGATTGAAATAGCACAAAATTGATTTAATTTATGGCTCAGCGAATCTGATATTTATATTTTGTCCTCGAATTGTTGCTGAAACATGAAGCGTTATTTTCAAGACTGAAGATACATGGTATTATGTGTTTGATACCTACGGGGTGTGGTCTTTTGCAGCGTGTTAATAATCTGCATATATATAAAGAGTCAAGTTGTCATCTCAAGAGAAATAAGATTGAGTATATTGCCTTGCTCTTGCCACACATCCCATATCATCAAGTCATATAACTGAAGAGGAACGCTAGATGCAGCGATATTTGGGTATATGTGCCGGGGCATCAACCATTACATCAGTGAATCTGAACCGCAATGGTCAGGGACCTTCCATAGGTGATATCTTCACCAAACCTCACGAAGGCAATCCCCGCGAAGTAATAACCAATCTACTAAATACTATTAATATTGATCAATTTGATGGTGTGGTTGTCACAGGCCGCAGATTCAAAGAACTCATAGACCTTGAAACCATTTCCGAACCCCAGGCGGCTGAGCTCGCCCTGAAGTTTATCAATAAAGATGAGCAAAACTACAACGCCATCATCAGTGCTGGTGGCGAAACCTTCATGGTCTACCAGCTGGACCGGACAGGCAAGATCTCCAAAGTCTTTACCGGTAACAAATGCGCCTCCGGTACGGGTGAATTTTTTCTCCAGCAAACCCGTCGTATGGGTGTCAACATGGAAGAAGCCATAGAGTTTGGTAAGGGCGAAACACCCCATGTTGTCTCAAGCAGATGTTCTGTATTCTGCAAAAGCGACTGTACTCACGCAACAAACATCGGCGTTCCTAAAGGACAGGTTGTGGCGGGACTTAGCCAGATGATGGCCAACAAGATCATGGAGCTACTCAAAAATACTCCCAAAGAGGACATCATGATCGTGGGAGGCACCACCCAGATTGAAGTCATGATGGACTATCTCAAAAAAGGGATCAAGAATCTGACCATTCCTGAGGAAGCCACCTACTTCGAAGCCCTGGGAGCGGCAGTGTATGCTTCGGAGATGGAAAATGGCAAGCATGTGGATCTAGAAAATCTATTTTCAAAAAAATCTTCTCAGTTTGATTTTCACAAACCCCTCTCGCAATTTGAAGATAAGGTAAATTTTGTACAACTCGATCGCGGTGTAGCTCAGGATGGTGACACGTGTATCCTGGGTCTCGATGTGGGTTCAACCACAACCAAGATCGTCGCCCTGCGAGAATCAGATCTAAAAATTGTGGCTAGCGAATACCTCAGAACCAATGGCGATCCCGTAGGGGCTTCCAAGCAATGTTACCAAGCTGTACTTGATGAACTGGCTGGGACAAATATCATTATTCGAGGACTGGGCGTAACTGGATCAGGTAGAAAAATAGCTGGATTGCATGCTTTGACTGATGGTGTCATTAATGAGATCATCGCACATGCTGTGGCAGCCCTCCACTTCGATGAGGGAGTTGAGACGATCTTTGAGATCGGCGGACAGGATGCAAAATACACTTACTTGACCAACGGCGTGGCCAGTGATTATGCCATGAATGAGGCTTGTTCTGCCGGAACTGGCTCCTTTCTGGAAGAGTCCGCAAAAGAGACATTGAATATTGAAATGGAAGATATCGCCGGTTGGGCCATGAAGGGCACCAATCCGCCCAATTTTAATGATCAGTGTGCTGCATTTATCTCCTCAGATATCAAGAACACCTATCATGAAGGCATCCCCAAAGAAGATGTCGTTGCCGGTCTGGTATACTCGATCTGTCTAAACTATGTAAATCGGGTTAAAGGTCCTCGCCCGGTTGGCAACAAAGTATTCATGCAAGGTGGGGTATGCTATAACAGAGCCGTGCCCATTGCCATGGCGGCGTTATCCGGAAAAGAGATTATCGTTCCCCCTGAGCCAGGTCTAATGGGATCCTATGGTGTAGCACTGGAAGTGAAGAGCCGCATTGATAATGGTCTCATGGATGAACAGATTTTTGATCTGGAAACGCTGATCAATCGGGAAGTTGGTTCAAAAGCCTCATTCATCTGCGCAGGTGGCAAAGAAAAGTGTGATATTGGCTGTGAAGTCAACCGCATGGTCATTGAAGGCAAAACCTACCCCTTTGGCGGTGCTTGTAACCTATATGATAACATACGTAAAAAGATCAACGTCAATACTGGCGAAAATGATCTGGTCATCAAAAGGCAGGAACTGGTCCTGGGCAAATATGCCGCCGACACCAGCGATCTGCCAGAAGATGCCCCCACTGTGGGTATTTCACGGTCCTTCCTGACGGGCACTTATTATCCCCTCTTCTCACACTTTTTTAAGGAACTGGGATTTCGCCCTGTCTTATCTGAAACCGTTGAATCAAGTGGTGTGGATATGTCCTCTGCACCATTTTGCTTTCCCTCAGAAATTTCACATGGGTATTTTCAAAACTTGATCGATATGAAGCTGGATTATCTGTTTCTGCCTCAGGTTCGTAAAATATCCATTAAAAATGGTTTTACAGAAGCCACAACCTGCCCTCTGGTGCAGGGAGAACCTTACTACCTGACATCTACCTTTGATGCTCAATTGAAGGAACACGCACCCGTTATCCTGACCCCAGGTCTTCAATTGGGATATGATCAGGATGACCCTAAAGATGGATTCCAATCCATGGGCAAACAACTCGGTGTCTCAAAAAACCGGTTGATAGCTGCTTATGAGAAAGCACTGGTGATCCAGAATGCCATGCAGGCTGAAATGCTGGAAATGGGGAGACAAGTATTGCATGAGCTGGAACAGAATCCTGATCAAATTGGTGTCGTTCTATTTGGCCGACCCTATAATGCATTCATGCCTGAAGCCAATAAGGGAATCCCACATAAGTTTGCATCCAGAGGTATCAAACTGATACCTGTCGATTTTCTAGACCTTGGTGAAGCTAAAATTCGTGATCATATGTACTGGACCATGGGTCAGATCAATCTGAAGGGTGCTGCGATCGTGGAAGCCCATCCCCAATTGTTTGGCACATTCATTACGAATTTCTCCTGCGGACCAGATTCGTTTATCGTGGGATATTTCCGTAACATCATGGGGACCAAGCCATCACTCACACTTGAGTTGGATAACCACACCGCTGATGCAGGACTGGAAACCAGAATCGAAGCATTTCTTGATATCGTTGCCCGATATCGCGTATTGCAGAGTCGTGGAACACTCCCAGAAAAAGAAAATGATGATTTTGTGAAAGCAGAATCACGCATGGAAGATGGCAAATTGATCATCACAACATCAGAGGGAGAAGAAGTCTCCATATTCGACAAGCGGGTCAAGGTTGTCTTTGCCTCGATGAGCGAATATGGGTCGCCTGGAATGTCCGCTGCCTTTGCCAGCCGCGGGATCAACAGTATTGCTCTCGAGCCGCCAGAGGAAGAAGAGTTAAAGACAGGACGGGGTAATTCATCCTGCAAGGAATGTCTTCCCCTCCAGTTGACAACGGGTGGCTATATTCATTATTTGCGAGATGAGCGACCTGATGATGAAATAAGCGTTTTCTTTTACCCCACCGCAAATGGTCCCTGTCGATTTGGACAGTATCAGGATTTCATGCGAGATCTCATCGTCAAAGAGAAGTACAAGAATGTGGCCTTCCTCTCCACATCCAGTTCTGATGGATATGGTGGGCTGGGGCATCAGACCACACTCATGATCTATTATGCTGTCGTTATCTCAGATATTTTTGAAGATATGCGACATGCCATGCTGGTGAATACCAGGGATCCAGAAGCATCGATTGCCAGATTGAATGAGATCTGGGCTGATGTACTTGTTGGAATTGAAGGAGGCAAAAATCGATTCTTTGAGGCCATTGAAAAAGCAGCACTTGACCTGCAAGAAATAGAACAAAAAGAAGCTCTCCATTTTCTCCCCCATGTTCTGCTTGTCGGGGAGATCTATGTCCGCAAGGATGGGATCTCACGGAGATGGCTGCCAGAGCGTATGGCTCAAAACGGCATCGTTTCCCATGTGGCTCCCCTCCACGAATGGATACACTACATCGACTGGCTCGTCATGCATAAGGAACACATGTTTGGTGCCAATACGATGACGCGCCTGAAAACACGTCTGAAGAACTCCATCATGTCCAGGGGTGAACGCAAGATAAAGGCCATTATGGAAGGGTCTGGATGGTATATCAAGCGATTGGTCGATATTGATCATATCATCGATGCCTCAAAATCATATATCTCTCCAAAATTGCCGGGCGAAGCTGTGATCACAACAGGTGGTCCACTGGCAGAGGTCGGAACTGAATTTTGCGGTGCCATTTCCATTGGTCCCTTTGGCTGCATGCCCAACCGGTTGAGCGAATCCATACTCAATAACAAGATGAGTAAGGAGTTTATTCTCCGTCATCGACACGATGATATGACCAGAACAGTGATGGAAGAAGTTTCCCACTTGCCTTTCCTGGCGGTTGAGAGTGATGGGAATCCCTTCCCTCAGGTCATTGAAGCGAGACTTGAGACCTTCATGCTCCAGGCATATCGATTGCACGAAGTGATGCGGAAATACAATACCGCCGAGGCAGTTGTATAGCCATATAGCTTAAATCTCATTCACACAAAAAAAGAGGTTGTCTCATAACCTGAGATGACCTCTTTTATTTTAGCCACAGATAGACACAGATTTTCACAGATTTGTGTAAAATCCATTCTAACCCACATATTTCATGAGACAGCACAACCTGGCTTGTTATTTT
>CAZVSF010000156.1:0-7555 GCA_964630195.1 uncultured Lentisphaeria bacterium | reverse complement strand
ATAACTAAAATTTTGTAAATGATTAGCTACATGCCGGCTATTCCACACATTTCTTGGTGACATGCACAACAGGCAGCAGGGGCATATTTATGGTTACTAATCATCATGGATAGAAGTATACGTGCCATTGTCTACAGAATGCAACAAGATTTTTTATTAATTATTTTGACGGGAAATGAACACAAGAAATGAGGAGTCAGCGAGGCACACGAAATGAAAGAAATGGCTTGAACAAGGCACTCCTGCTTGACTTCGCCAGGGTTTTATGATAAAATATATCACAAAGCATTTTACAGATTGGGACTTAAATGGGCATCAATATTCGTCGCAGATATACTCACACTGATCCAGAACATGTACTTACTGGAAAATTTACACATAGCCAGGGTGTAGCGAAAACCCCTTTTGACCTACAGGTCTCCGATCATCTTATTGCTTTGAATGTGAAAGCAGAGGATCATCACTGGTTGTCACCAGAGATGTCACTCCGTATTGAAACTGAGGACGACGAAACTACAATCTATGAGGCTGTTGGTCCGAACTCATCCATGTTTACCTTGGCAATGTTTCTGATATTGCTTGGTTCAGTTGTTTTCCTGGCTGCCCTGATGATGGCTCTTTCGCAATTGAATGTAGGAGATTCAGCCTTTCTGGCCGTGACTGCCGCCATTTTATCGGGTCTCCTCATTGCGCTTACCTTTGGCATGTTGGCAATGGGTAGAATGAAGGCAGCTGACCAGGTGCATCGCCTGAGAGAAGGCGTTGCAGAAATTCTAAATACTTGAGTGCTCGTCGTCTTCCCTTTTAGTCGGATCTCCGAATTGCCGGGTTTCTTTTATGGATGTTTAACCAGGGGAAAACAAAACAAGATCTGGTGATGACCATGTACAGGGACAGAAGGGAGGTCATTGCAATGAGAATCCCAATTAGCTTCCCTTCGAGACCCTTTAAAACGAACAAGCCCAAATATAATAAAAGCAAAGCCAGGATAAATCGCATGGCTGGAACAGTGGATCCAACATTTATCAACATATTATTTAACTCCTATTTCCGATAATAGCAGGAAAATAACCTAATATGCCATCTATAAAAGGTTGTGTAAAATCTAGATATGATGTTTATCGCTTCGTTCTATTTTAAGCTGAATTATTGTGTGAGTGTAGCTCTCTAATTGTATTCCATTTCAAACCCTATTCATGGAGGTATAGCCAGGTCCCATGTTATCAAAAAATGCACTTAATACAAAAAATGGACGTCTCCTTACCTTTTCGCTACTTTATTTATCCGAAGGTATCCCGTTTGGCTTTAGCGCCATAGCCCTGGCCACCCACTTAAGAATGAGTGGTGTTGGACTTACTGAAATAGGCTTATTTACTGCTTCATTGTATGCACCATGGGGCTTCAAGTGGGCCTGGGCACCGCTGGTGGATTTGATAAAATTCAAACGATTTGGGGCTAAAAGAACCTGGATCGCAACAGCACAGGCGGCTATGATCGGAACGCTGGGGATTGTTGTTTTCTTTGATTATTCAACCAACATACAACTTCTGACAACGCTCATTGTCATCCACAATATCTTTGCTGCCACCCAGGATGTGGCCATTGATGCACTGGCTATCAGGGTTTTGCCTGAGAATGAACGGGGTATTGCCAACGGATTTATGTTCGGATCTTCCTACCTGGGGCAGGCGATCGGTGGGAGCGGGGCTCTGCTCATTGCCGGTAAATATGGTTTTGATCTTTCTTTCCCTTTTGTCCTGCTGACACTCCTGCTCATCCTCGTCTTCGTTACTTTGAGGCTTAATGAACCCCCCGAACCCGTCACCGAGACCATCAAGTCTGGACTCAACGTAGTCCAGGAAATTATGATCCAGATGAAACAGTTTTTAAGGGAGCTGTACACAGGCTTTTTCAAGTCAGGATCAGGTCCATTGGTCGGCGTAATTTTTTCATTGCTCCCTTTTGGAGCCCTGGCGCTGGGGTTGGTGTTAGGGAGTGCCCTCCAGGTTGATCTGGGGATGAATGAGAACCAGATCGCTACACTCACCATGCTTGGGACCATCTCGGCAGCCACAGGTTGTGTTCTGGGAGGCTGGATCTCTGATCGAGTGGGACACAGAAAAGCGCTGGGGGTCTGGTATATTCTAACCACCATTCCAACCTTCTTTCTTGCCCGGCAATTTACAGGAGTTGAAGGAACTGCAGGATTGACCATTACTATGTTCTTTTATGTCTCCATAGCATATAGCTTTACCAGCGGTCTTGTTCAGGGGACTTCAACAGCAGTATTTATGGGTTTGACCAGCCCGGCGGTTGCGGCCACCCAGTTCACCGGATATATGGCGTTACACAATTTTGTATATTCTTATTCAAGTCTCTGGCAAGGGCAGTATGCCGATATCTACGGGTATGCCAAGGTACTTTTTATGGATGGCTGGATCGCATTTATACCGCTGATTCTCCTGCCATTTTTGAAGCCAAGGGAAACAGCGAAGGAGAGGTCTTAGCCTAACTCCTGCCAGGCGTGATGCAAGAGCCGTTCCGTGGTTTTGAAGCTCACACAGGCATCGGTGATCGAAACGCCGTAGACGAGTTGTGATAGATCTTTGGGGATCTTCTGATTGCCCTCATTGATATTGCTTTCAAGCATCATCCCGATCAAGGCATCATTGCCACCTGCACGCTGAGCAATGATATTTTTCCAGACGATCTCCTGCCGCTCAAATTTTTTGCCTGAATTGGCATGCGAGCAATCCACCATGATGGCAGGGGGAAGATTATTGGTTTCCATTCTTTTTATTGTTTCAGCAATACTGGAAGGCTCATAGTTTGGTCTCGCAGAACCACCACGCAATACGATATGACCCAGTTTGTTCCCCGTCGTGGCTACATCGGAAACAAGACCTTCCTGATCCACACCGATAAAATGGTGCGGAGCCCGTGAACTCATCATGGCATCCAGCGCAACCTGTAAAGAACCGGTGGTACTATTCTTAAAGCCAACTGGCATGGACAGGCCAGAGGCCATCTGCCGATGGGTTTGGCTCTCTGTCGTTCGCGCGCCAATGGCAGACCAGCAAACCAGATCATCAATATACTGGGGGACAATGGGGTCCAGAAATTCAGTACCGGCTGGCATGCCCATGCCATTTATCTGTGCCATAAGCTGGCGACCCCGTCTTAATCCTTCGGTGATAAGATAACTACCATCAATGTTGGGGTCATAGATCAGACCCTTCCATCCAATTGTGGTTCGTGGTTTCTCGAAATAGACGCGCATGACGATAAAGAGTCGATCCTGGTATTTAATGCGTAATTCATTCAGCCTTTTAGCGTAATCCAGTGCCGCTTCAGTGTCATGAATAGAACAGGGACCGCATAGAACCAGAAAGCGCTTGTCCCGACCTTCCAAAATATTCTTGATGACCTTGCGGGCATTAACGACAGTCTCTCGGACAGCCTCACTTATTGAAATCTCTTCCTTTAGTGCCCTGGGGCTTGGCAGGGCTTTTAAATCCTGAATGTGTAGATTCTGTGTTTGTTTCATAAAAAACTTCCGCTAATCGTTTGCTGCACAAATCACCAAATGAGACTTATCCAATAAATAGAGATGTCTCATCCAGAATCAAGCTAAATATCGACCAGGTTCAAGTGATTTGTATCAAAATATTTTTCCCCTTTTGCTGCGGTTTACAAATGAGCCCCTTGCAGATTTCTGACTTTTACTTATCAATCATAATTAACCTTCAAGACCTTCTCAGTCGCTGTTTTTGAGTCCAGGAAGCTATTTTCATCAGTCAAACGCACAGGGGTAAAACATGACGATAATAATCACATTGTATGTGACATATGCGGCGTCTACTTTATTGTCTGGTTGAGTAGGTGGTTGAACTGAAACAGCTGTGCCCATGAAAGCAATTTTGCACAGGTGTAAAAAGTGAAAGGCGGGGGACGGAAATGGGAAAAGAAATTACGCTGGATCAGTTTATCAATATTTATGAAAACGGTGACATCAAAATTTTGGATATTCGAGAACCGTGGGAAGTCCCAGCCATCTCAGGTGAAAATGTCATTCACATCCCCATGAACCAGATCCCTCAGGTTATCAACAAAATTCCCAGGGAGGAGGATCTCATCGTCATATGTCAACATGCCATTCGATCAACTGGGGTGATTGAGTATCTGGAAACACAACATGGTTTTGAAAATCTGATAAATTTGCAGGGTGGTGTTTCCAGCTATGTGAAAGACGCTAGTACAGAAAGTTATACATAGGGATGAAAGGTAGTTCCAACGCACGATATCAGACCGCTACCAGTCACTCATATTTCTGAATATACTTTTGAACGATATCGATCAGATCATGGCCCATGACGGGCTTTGAGACAAACGCGTCAGCTCCTGCTTCCAATGATGCACTTCGATGCTCCGGGAATGCGTTGGCCGTTATGGCAATGGCAGGTAGCTGAGGAAATGCTTTGGAAAGAAATTTAAGCAGACTGATACCATCCTCATCTCCGGGCAACGAGATATCCACGATAATCAGACTATAAGTCTCCTTTTCCAGTAATACCCTGGCCTCCTTTGCAGAATGAGTCATGGTCAGGCGGTATTTTTCATCCAGAACAGTGGCATAGTAGAGTTGTGTCGTAGCGTCATCTTCAATGATCAGGATATTGGAATCATTTTTCGCCATCTCGTTTATCCCCAGAGATAAAAAATTATTTCGTCGTATCAATTAGCCAGGCAGCTGCATCACTATAGGTCTTAAAAGTCTTGAACTGGATCCCCCTGTTCTGGGCAACCAGGGTAAAAAATGAGTAAAGTGCGTGCTTATTTTTGGGGCTGACAAAAGCGACCTTGGGATAAATATCGGGGAATTGTGATTTTAGCTGCAACGGCCGGTTGTAAGCTACTATTTGCGAAATATTGATTTCCAGCTCGCTATGGTCAATCAGGACTTTGACAATGTTATGCTCAATTGATTTTGCCTTTAGTTCTTGCGTCACTGCATCACTGTCAGGAATATTCCAAATACCCGTGGATTTTGATTTAATGATTCCCAATTCTGTATCAACAGTAATTTCATAGTCCATGATAAGCCCCACTCTTGCTTAATACTCACCTTTTAGGGAGTTTTGAATCTCTGATTAAAGTTGTTTCGTATTATTACCAAGATATATGAATTTTGTGCAAAAAAAAGAACCATTGTATTGAATTAGATACTCAGATTACTGGCCTTGATTTAAAGTGGGCTACCTATTTCCTAATTATCACGGGTGTTTAGCCTGGTGAGTTGATATTTATAATTGATTGGGAGTATCCTCATACCCAGGATCCTGGGTATCGGTCAATTGAAAAATTTTTTTCTGCTCCTGAATAACCTCATCAAGGATCTGTTTTTCCAGCATACTCTCGGGTGTAAAGAGTTCCTTGAGATGATCAGATAGTTCAGTGATGGATTCTTCTATTGAATTGAGACTCGCGTAATCCGTAGATGTCTCCCGTAGATTACTTTTGATCAATTGAACCCCCATCATATGCTCATTGGTCTTTGCATAGAAGGATCGGAGTAATCCCCGAATAACTTTTAGTTTTAGGTCAGGTTTTTCAGGGGTGGATAGATATTGGTGGAAAAAATTAACGATATCGATTGACAGACAGAACAAGATAAATGGCAGTATTAGAAATAGTTCATCTAGTTCATGATGTTCAAGAGAGTGTGACAGATTAGATATTTGGATTGAACTAAGCATAAGTGACTCAAATAGATCATAATTAAAAAGAATGGATAGGTTCAAGAATACAACCCCAATAACCACACTTAATAAAGTGTATTTAAATTTATAGGTTGAAAATGTTCTAGTCTCCAATTAATCGTCCTTTGTTTAAAGCTTTGAAGGAGGATTGGCTCAATCTTAGAGGTTTAATCCAGGTGCCATCATAAAACAGTTTCTACGGATAAGTAGAAGCTTTTAGCCTCATTCCATTCAAAGCAACAAATGCAAAGGGTATACCAGACACAGGAAACTAACATAAATACTTAATAAATATATATATACAAACTTAAGCAGAATAAACTTTTTAGCGTAAAGAATAAGTGTGTAATATAAATAAGACACCAAACGTAATTTTTATCCGCCTCCGCGAGCCGACAGCGTGGGGTTGCGCAGGCGGGTCATGGAGCGGGGACCACGGGTTGACACGTGGGGAGCTCCATACTGAAGTTCAGTAACCCCCGAATATATCCTGGACAAAAAATGGCGAAAATTTCTTGCCAAAGCCATTGGGGAACAGGAACTTTGTTTGGTAGAAATAACCATAGACCCAGATGTAAACCTTCAGTTGAAGGATAATTGGACAAGAACTTCTGTCAGCACTTTGAATTTCCACTCCTGAAAGAGGAAGGACGATAATATGAAAGCAATTAATCCCAGTACGGGTCAAATCATTAAAAGTTATGCGGAGCATCCGTTGAATCAGGTGCAAAGTACGCTAATGCTGACGCAGACTGCATGGTTGGGGTGGCGTGAGTCGGACATGAAAACACGCAGCCGACTCATGCATAAAGCGGCTGAAATCTTGCGAGGGAAGAAGGAGGAGTATGCCTTACTCATGAGTCGGGAAATGGGCAAAGTCATCGGGGAAGCCCGAGCTGAAATTGAAAAATGTGCCTGGGTTTGCGACTTTTATGCAGATCATGCCGAGAATTTTTGAATGGATGAAATGGTTGAAACCACTGCCTCGAAAAGTTTTGTGGCTTTTGAACCCCTGGGAATTGTTCTGGCAGTCATGCCCTGGAATTTTCCGTTCTGGCAGGTTTTCCGTTTTGCTGCGCCGGCGCTCATGGCTGGCAATGCTGGAATCTTGAAACATGCCTCCAATGTACCGGGTTGTGCCCTGGCCATCGAGCAAGTTTTCGAACAAGCTGGTTTTCCCCCAAATCTATTTAGAACATTGCTCATCCCAGCCAGAGGTGTTGAGGACGTTATCAAAGATAAAAGGGTCAGGGCTGTAACGCTCACTGGAAGCGAACCCGCCGGTAGGCAAGTTGCCGCCATTGCAGGTAGAGAATTGAAGAAAACAGTCCTGGAGCTGGGGGGCTCTGATCCCTATATCGTTTTGGAGGATGTCCAACTTCCAGAGTGTATTTCCACAGCGGTCCAGGCGCGAATGATCAATACTGGCCAAAGCTGTATCGCTGCAAAACGATTTATTGTTGTAGAATCAGTTGTCGAGGACTTTGAACGGAGGATGACCGAGATCATGACCAGGTTGAAAATCGGCGATCCAGAGGATGAACAGACCCAGGTAGGACCCATGGCTCGCAGAGATCTGCGCGATGAACTCCACGCCCAGGTATTAAAAACACTGGAGCAAGGTGGTCGTTTGCTCACTGGCGGCGAAGCTCTTGATGGCCCAGGTGCTTTTTATAAGCCAACCGTGATTACTAATGTCAAAAAAGGCATGAAGTTATATGAGGAAGAAAGCTTTGGACCGGTTGCAGCCATAATCCCTGTGAGAGATGGCGCAGAGGCTATTGCGGTGAGGATCT